>DATDMO010000192.1:0-7751 GCA_036518755.1 Candidatus Acidiferrales bacterium
AAATCCAGCCAATCACGACGCGGATAACACCCAAAACACTAGTCAGCTTAATTCGGTTCAAGGCAGCGCAAGAGCCACCCAACAAGAAAACGGCGCCTCCTCCTATTCGCCAAATAAGGTCTTTTGGTGGGAGGACGAAGCGAAAGCTACCTGGGCCTTGGTTGTGGTGGGTGCCCTCGGAACCGTTGCCGCCATCTGGACTCTCGTTACGATCCGAAAGCAAACGATAGCGTTGATGGATGCGGATCACGCACTGGTCGTAATCATGTGGACGGACTATGCGCATGTCGACCCCAGCAAACCGAATACTCTGTCCCATTGCTTTCAATGGGACGTAAGGAACGCCGGAAAGTCCCCCGCGTTCATTCAGACAATCAATTCTCGATTGTTGGTCGTAAACAGATTGGAGGACTTGCCGAGGACCCCTGGCTATAGAAGTGCTCCTCGCGAAATGAGCCACAAGATGGAACCACTGGTTCCCGGCAAGGAATTCGGTCGCTTTTACGCGTCCGTCGAAAGCCCTATCCCGTACGCGAGCTTGGAGGCTGACCTGAAACAACAAAAGTGCTTCCTGTATGCTTACGGTTTCGTTCGATACCTCGATATTCACAGGAGAAAGCACGAAACACGTTTTGGCCTTGTTTACGATCCGGTTGGAGATCGCGATCCATGGAAGCTCGCCGGTCCGCGCCAATACAATCGCTACACCTAGCAGCCCGTGTTCTGTGCGAAGTGTAACTTTCGATTATGCCGAGCGCGATCCAGCAGAAGCTAAGGTGGCAAAGCTGAGGTTTCGTAATGGAGACATCCTGCGCGCGGTGTGGTGCGGCGATGACGTGCTCGGTTGATGACTCGTGTTGGTGCGCCCAGTTTCCTCCGATTCCTTTTGCATGCAAGGCGCCGGGCTGCTTGTGCCCGAGTTGCCTCAAGGCGGAAATCGAAAGTCGTGGTGGCGTCACGGGGGTCTCCCTCGTCCCGCAGAACTAACAGCAGATCCCTCACACCGGCCTGAATGCGGCCGGGTTCGGGATGACAACTTAACGGCAGAGGCGAAAAGGCTGAGCCAGGGCGGGCGGGATAACAGCAGGTCCCTGACACCGGCCTGAGACGGCCGGGTTCGGGATGACAGCTTCACGGCAAGACCGGATGGACGCGACAGGGCAGTCGGGATGGCAACGTAACGGCAAGAAATGGACGAGGTGCAAGCTTGGATGAGCAGGACGTACTGCGTATATATCCTCGCCAGCCGTTCGCGCAATCTGTACACGGGCGTGACGAACAACTTGCATCGGAGGCTCGCGGAGCATCGCGTTGGCGTGGTGCCTGGGTTCACATCGCGATACAAGATTTTCCGCTTGGTGCACCATGAAATCTTCAATGACATTCGAGCTGCAATTGCGCGGGAAAAACAGGTCAAAGCGTGGCGGCGCGAGAGGAAGGTCTGGTTAATCGAGGGCGAGAATTCCACATGGAGCGACCTTTCTGAAGGATGGTTTCGAGACGAGCAAAAGCCAACAGCAGATCCCTCACACCGGCCGAAAATGCGGCCGGGTTCGGGATGACAGCTTAACGGCAAACGCTGGTCCGGCTAGGTTCCTTCCTGCGTGGCGGTTTGGTCGCGGTCAGGTCTCTGGGTTCTGACCTTTGTCCAAAGATTTTCACGCTTGACACACTCTCTCCCGCGCAGAACCATGGACGCATGGTCCGTGAGACCGCAGTGATGGTCGGCTGGCAGGCTGGGCCCGCGCCAATATTGTCAAACACAGGCGGCGGGACTATGATTCGCCCTCTCAGAAGGCGAAAAGCAGATCCCTCACACCGGCCGAAAATACGGCCGGGTTCGGGATGACAGCTTAACGGCAAAGGCTGGGTAGGTTTCGGATGACAACCGCGATGCAACGCGGGAGACCTTGAAGGAAGCGGAATTTGAGTGAAGGAGAGAAAAAATGGCGACTGCAACACAACCGGTACAGGTGGAAGAAAATGTAACCAAATTTGTGGCGAAAGAGCGGCAGATGCTGATCAATGGAAAATGGGTGAACGCGGCTTCGGGCAAAACCTTCCCAACCTACAATCCGGCGACGGGCGAGGTTCTGGCACAGGTGGCGGAAGGCGATAAGGAAGATATCAATCGCGCGGTGGATGCGGCGCGAGCAGCGTTCGACAAAGGTCCGTGGAGAAAGCTGGCGCCCTCCGAGCGCGGACGGCTGATGTGGAAATTGGCCGATCTGCTCGAAAAGCACTTTGAAGAGTTCGCGCAACTCGAATGCCTGGACCAGGGGAAACCGCTCTTCCTGGCGCGCGTGGCGGACATACCGACTTCGATCGATCAGCTTCGGTACTACGCGGGCTGGGCGACGAAGATCGAAGGGAACACGATTCCGCTTTCGATGCAGGGCGCCGGAAAGTTTTTCGCGTACACGCTGCGCGAACCCATCGGCGTGGTGGGGCAGATCATTCCGTGGAATTTCCCGATGATCATGGCGACTTTGAAACTGGGTCCGGCGCTGGCAACGGGCTGCACGGTGGTTTTGAAACCCGCCGAACAGACGCCGCTGACCGCTTTGAGGCTGGGCGAGCTGATCCAGGAAGCAGGCTTCCCGGATGGCGTGGTGAACATCGCTACGGGCTACGGCGAAACGGCGGGAGCGGCGCTGGCGGCGCATCCGAAAGTGGACAAAATTGCGTTCACGGGTTCGACGGAAGTGGGAAAGCTGATCGTTCAAGCCGCTACAGGCAACTTGAAGAAAGTTTCGCTCGAACTGGGCGGGAAATCGCCGAACATCGTTTTCCAGGACGCGGAAATCGATGCCGCCATTCCCGGCGCGGCGAACGCGATTTTCTTCAACCAGGGGCAGGTGTGCTGCGCGGGCTCGCGGTTGTATGTGGAGGATAAGCAGTTCGACAAGGTGGTGGACGGCGTTTCGCAGATTGCGTCGAAGATCAACGTGGGGCCGGGAATGGAGCCGGCCAGCCAGATGGGTCCGCTGGTTTCCGAGGAGCAGCTGAATCGCGTGTGCAGCTATCTCGAATCGGGATTCTCCGAGGGCGCGAAAGCGGTGACGGGCGGAAGCCGGCAGGGAGATAAAGGCTACTTCGTGAAGCCGACGGTGCTCGTCAACACGAATGAGAAGATGAAAGTGGTGCGCGAGGAAATTTTCGGGCCAGTGGTGACGGTGATGCCCTTCAGCGATGTGGATGAACTCGTGGCGAAGGCGAACGACACGCAGTATGGGCTGGCGGCGGCCGTCTGGACGCGCGACATCAAGAAGGCGCATCACATCGCGCACGAGCTTCGCGCCGGAACGGTGTGGATCAATTGCTACGGCGTTCTGGATTCGGCGATGCCGTTTGGCGGATACAAGCAATCGGGCTGGGGCCGCGAGATGGGGCACCAGATGCTTGAGCTGTACACCGAGACGAAGTCGGTGTGCACGCCGATCGCGTAAGGGCGGCACCGACGCTAAAAGCAGAGGCTGCCGGGCTAAAGCCGCCGGCGCTACATTTAAGAGATGAAAAAGAGCGTAGGCATCGCGGCGATTGCGGTATTGGTGTTAGCCGGGGGCGGTTGGGCTGGTGCGCGGCAGGTGGGTGCTGCCGCGCGTACACCGGCGCGAGTTGCGGCGCCTCCTCCGCCTGAGCTGCTGTTTCGCATGACGCTGGAAAACGAGAAGCGGTTGCCGCTGAGCCAGGAGACGGTGACGACTCCCAATGCGGAACTTCAGCTTTACGGAGATGGCAAGGATATGTTGGTGGCCGTGGGCAAGGGACCGTACGCTCCCCGTATCTTTGACGGATTGTGCGACAGGCCTTGCGGCTTCACGTTGCGCGACAAGAACAATTATTTCGATCTGAGGGGAAGGGCGAATATTAAATTCACGACTATTGTTTCCGGCTTCCATCGCGTGCGGCCGTTGATTCGATTGGCGGACGGCACGCTGCTGATCGGCGATCAGGCAGAGGGCTCCATGGCCGACTGGCACCAGTACGAAATATCGTTTCGCGAGGTGCGGTGGCTGAAGCTCGATCCGCAGAGAGGCGTTACTCTGATCGAGACGCCCGACCCTACGCTCGGTGGGACGTGGATTGAAAACCCGGACCTGAGCCAAGTGGATGAAGTTGGCTACTTCGATATTCTTCCGGGTAGCGGCGTCCGCGTGGAGGGCGTGCCGCTGGAAAAGATGCCGCCGCCTCCGGCGGGAGGATGGATTGCGGTTTCCTCCTTCGAGCTGTGGGGGAAGCCTGTTCCGCGCGAAGCCAACGTTTCGCGAAAATAGCGAGCCTTTTTAAAACGAGGAACGGGATTGCTGGATCAATTGCAATACTGCTTGGCGATCCACGGTGGTCGGCTGGACGGGGCGAATGTCGTAAAGCATGGCCGGCAAAATGGCATGCGCCGACATTCCCAGATATTCGCCGACCCAAACGGTGGGCTGATACTCGAAAATCTCGACCGTGACGCCGGAGTTCTTGGCGGGCTCGAGATGAATTAGAAAACTGCATCGGAATTTCGCCGCTTTCCCCTGATAGAAGTATTCAGACTCCCAGTAGTAATCGCCGGTCGGCTCGTATAAGTAGAAATCGCGAGTTCGCAGTTCGGGCGGGATGCGGACGTAACGCTCCACAAACGAGTCCACGCCGCGATCGAGAAGGATTTCTTCATCCGACGGGAACGATGAGTGCTGCGCGTCGGCCTTGGTGAAGAGGAAAAAGCGGCTCCAGTGGCTGCCGTAAGCAAACTTGTTCTGGTAGTGGCCGATGCGGTCGGGGCGGTCAAAATCCGCCCACACATTGAAGGTTGCGCCGATCGTTGCGGCTACATGGTCGATATCGCCCGGTAGTTCCGCAGACACGCTTTCGTACGCGGGGCCGCGCTTTTCAATCTTCTTGAGTTTTGGATATTCGACGAATACCAGCAGGGCCAGGAGACCCAACAGCGTAGCGACGGTGATCGCGCGCTTGCGATTCATATCGTATAGGGCACATAAGGGAAACTATCACATCGGCGCGTGGGGGCGGCAGTAATGCGCTTCGCACACGACGGAGTGGTTAGACCCTCGCTGGTTGAGGCGGTTTTCGGGGGGCTATTGTCAAAGGGACGCTCGCTGGCCTATGATACGGCGCGTCCAGCGAATTGATCTGGCGCGCGGGCTGGAACTGAGAACCTGTTTTCAGAACCACTCGGCTCCCCTGAACTACACCCGGTACCGAGCCATATGAACTGGCAACGACATCCCAGTTTGGACCCGCCTTTTCCCAGCCGAAATCCCAAGTTTGCATCTCAAGTTTGAATTGAAGGAGGAGAAGATGGCTACAGCCACCCAGGCAGTACCGCTTACCGAGAATGTGAGTCGTTACGTAGCGAAAACGCGGCAGATGTTGATCAACGGGAAGTGGGTAGACGCGGCATCGGGGAAGACATTCCCCACATACAATCCCGCGACGGGCGACGTGCTGGTGAAAGTTGCCGAAGGCGACCGGGAAGACATCAACCGCGCAGTGGACGCGGCGCGCGAGGCATTTGACAAAGGTCCGTGGCGAAAGCTCAGCAACTCCGAGCGCGGCCGCATGATTTGGAAGCTGGCGGATCTGATCGAAAAGCATGCCGAGGAATTCGCGCAACTTGAATCGCTCGACAATGGCAAGCCGCTGACGGTTGCTCGCGTGGCGGACGTGCCCGCGACGGTGGATATGTTCCGCTACATGGCGGGATGGGCCACGAAAGTAGAAGGCAACACGATTCCGCTATCGGGTCCGCCGGCAGGGAAGTTTTTCGCGTACACGCTGCGCGAGCCGGTGGGAGTGGTGGGGCAGATCATTCCGTGGAATTTTCCGCTGCTGATGGCGGCGTGGAAGCTCGCGCCGGCGCTGGCGACGGGTTGTTGCGTGGTGCTGAAGCCGGCCGAACAAACTCCACTGACCGCTCTGCTGCTCGGCGAGTTGATACAGGAAGCCGGCTTCCCCGCGGGCGTGGTGAATATTGTGCCCGGCTACGGCGAAACGGCGGGCGCCGCGCTTTCGGCGCATCCGAAGGTTGACAAAATCGCGTTCACCGGGTCAACCGAGGTGGGCAAGCTGATCGTGCAAGCTGCCACGGGCAACTTGAAGAAGGTCTCGCTCGAACTTGGCGGCAAATCTCCGAACCTGGTTTTCGACGACGCGGATATCGACGCGACGATTCCGGGCGCGGCGTCCGCGATTTTCTTCAACCACGGGCAGTGCTGCTGCGCGGGCTCGCGGCTGTACGTGGAGGACAAGCAGTTCGACAAGGTGGTCGACGGAGTATCGCAAATCGCTTCGAAGATTCGCGTTGGCCCCGGCCTCGATCCCTCGACCGATATGGGGCCGCTGGTTTCCGAGGAGCAGATGAACCGCGTTTGCGGGTACCTCGACTCCGGGTATTCGGAAGGAGCCAAAGCTACCGTGGGCGGGAAGCGGCACGGAGAAAAGGGATATTTCGTCGAACCGACGGTTCTCGTGAACACCAACGAAAAAATGAAGGTGGTGCGCGAGGAAATTTTCGGGCCCGTGGTGACGGCGACGCCGTTCAAGGACATCGACGACCTGGTCGCGAAGGCCAACGACACCGAATACGGTCTCGCGGCCGGCGTGTGGACGCGCGACATTGCCAAGGCGCATCGCGTTGCGTCGATGCTCCGCGCAGGAACGGTGTGGATCAATTGCTACAACGTGTTCGACGCGACGCTGCCGTTCGGAGGCTTCAAGCAATCCGGCTGGGGCCGCGAGATGGGGCATGAAGTTCTGGAGCTTTACACGGAAGTGAAATCGGTCTGCCTGCCGATTTCATAATTTGATTGTGCTTTGCCCGCCAGGGGCGCCTGATCCGTCGAAAGAAAGCCGATCGGACGCCCCGGGCGGTTACACGAGCCCGTACTTCTTGCGCTTTTCGAGCAACGTCTTGCGGCTGATGCCGAGAATCTTGGCGGCTTCACCGATTTTGTACTGGGTTGCCTCGAGTGTAGCCTTTACCGCCTCGCGCTCGAGATCTTCGAGCGACTTCAGGGACCGAGTCAGCGGGTGCGCGTCGCCTGCGGCGCTGATCGCCGCGGGGAAAACATCGGAAGTTATCAGCGGTTCTTTTCCAAAAACCAGCGCGTGCTCGATCGCGTTCTTCAGTTCGCGCACGTTTCCCGGCCACGCATATGCTGACAGCAGAGCCATCGCCGATGGATCGCACGCCGATGTGGCGCGTCCGTGAACCGGACCAAGTCGGGCAAGAAAATGCGAAACAAGGGGGACGATATCGGCGGGGCGTTCACGCAACGGCGGGACGGGAATCGCCAGCACGTTCAGGCGGAAGAACAGGTCTTCGCGAAAACGCCCGGAGGAAACGGCCTTAGCGAGGTCCGTATTCGTTAGAGCCATCAGCCGCGCATCCATGCGCAAGGGATCCGTGCCGCCCAGGCGCTCGAAAGCTTTCTCTTCGAGCACGCGCAGGAGCTTGGCCTGCATGCCCGGAGTGAGCGCGGCCACTTCGTCGAGAACAATCGTGCCGCCCTGCGCCATCTCGAGCCGCCCCAACTTGCGCGCGACGGCACCGGTGAAAGCGCCGCGTTCGTGACCGAAAAGCTCCGATTCGACGAGTTCGGACGGGAGGCTGGCGCAATCAATTTTCAGAAACGGCGAATCGCGGCGAGGCCCGCGTTCGTGAATCCAGCGAGCAAGCTGGTCCTTGCCTGTTCCGCTTTCTCCAGTGATAAGCAGTGTGGTGGAGGTTTCCGCGAGCTTCC
>DATDMO010000193.1:0-3114 GCA_036518755.1 Candidatus Acidiferrales bacterium
CGCTCCGGCGAAACCGAAGACCCGTTCATTGCCGACTTCGTCGTGGCCATGGGCGCGGGCCAGATCAAAACCGGCTCCGCCTCCCGCACCGACCGCATCGCAAAATACAACCAACTCCTGCGCATCGAGGAAGAGCTAGGCTCCGCCGCGCGCTTCCCCGGCCGCTCCGCCCTCGCCGTGCACTAAACGAGTAGGCAGTGACCGCCACTTCGTCAGACGCGCTGCGCGATAATCTGCCTCGCCGCATTTGCAATGACTCCGCGGTTCCCTAGTCCTAGCGCGATCTGTTCCAGTGATGCCTCAAGCCGATCGACTTCGTTCACATCGAAAGCTTGAGACGCGTAAGCGTCATGGCGCCACGTCCGAAGGTTTGCCAGATGAAGGCTCGCCATCCGGTCCGCGGGCTTTTCCAAAAGAAGCCGCCTATTCTCCCTCAGCCGCCATCCGCTGTTTTCGAAGGACGCTTCCAGAATGCTGCCGACCTCTAGTGTCTGGCCATAATGCCTTTGCAGCTGCGCTACCATCTCGTAGTAGCGCCGGAGCGACGGATTCTCCGTCTCCATCGATTCAGTTTCGTGAACGAATAGAAGCGCACCCGGAGCAGCCACGCCGGCCCACGTACGAAGCACTTCCGCAACCGCCCTTACGTGCGTGAGCACAAACCTGCAGAACAGGATATCGGGCATCTGTACTGGAAATGGCGCGCGCGCGATATCGTGCACTTCAAATTCCAAGCCCGGATGCTGCTTGCGGGCCTCTGCAATATATCGATCTGACGCATCCAGGCCCACTGTTCTGTCAGGACTCAGCACATCCCGAATCAGTTGCGTGGACCAGCCAGGCCCGCAGCCGAGATCAACCGCCAGGCGCGGCGCTCGCACGCCGCCACGCTGAAGCAGCTCGCGTGTCTCTTGCTCGTAAACCTCAGCAAGCCGGCGCAGCCGCAGGCTCGCCTGCTCGTTGTCTCCGAACGTGTACTTTTGTTCGTCCATTTGCAGCGCCCATTATCTCGCCCCCGAGCGCTGCGCGGGCGCTTTTGGTGCAACTTTTTCACAAGTGCAATTCTTCCGATCTCTCGCGTCGAGAGGCACTCCCATGCTTTTCGTTTACTCTTTGCGAAAGTTCTATTGCCGCCCCCTCATGCCTCCCCCATCCTAATCGGCAGAGGTAAAACACTGCCATGACCTCCGCTTCGCAAACGTTGGTTGCCGCGTTCGGTCCCGACGCGCAGGGCCATCCGGTATTGCTAAATCACCCCACCCAAAGCGCCACCGCCATAGATGGCTGGAAATCTGCGTTGTTCGGCACGCCGTTCCTCGCGGCGGGAATCTTCATCGGCCGCGTAGCGATCAATGGCAGCACCGTAGGCAAGCACGCTCCCGATTGGTTGATTGGGGCCATTGGCGGCATGTTTTTCCTTGCCGGCCTTTTCCTTTTTATCCACGGTATCCATGGAGTGGTGCGCAAAGCCGTCTACCAGCGCGAAGCGGCGCAATGTCCCGGTGAGCCCTGGCTTTACGATCACCACTGGCATCGCGAAGGCATTGCCTTCTCGGCGTTTGACGACATGCTCAAGCGCCTCTTGGCCTCTCTGGTATGGACTGCGTTTCTCATTCCGTTCGGGTGGATAGGAGCGAAGGAGAAAGGCGCCTGGCCGTTTCTTGTCGGCGCCGTGATCTTCGGCCTGTTGGGACTCATCTTCTGGTACCGCTGGGCCGCGATGCTCTTTGACCTGCTCCGTTATGGCAATAGTTACCTCACCTACGAATCCTTCCCGTATTCCCTGGGTGAAATGCTTCGCGCGCGACTTCGCTCTCCGCGCCACGTCTCCACGATCGACGAACTCACGCTCACCCTCCGTTGCGTCCAGGAAAAATACGTCACCACTGGCAGTGGCCAGAATCGCTCCACAACTGTTGTCTGCTATGAACTCTACAGAGACGTCATCACGTACGGTCACGATCGCTTGACTGGATTCGCCTCCGGCGACATCCCCATCGAGTTCCGTGTGCCGCCGGATCAGCCGGCCACCACTCTCATCGCTACGCCGCCCACCTATTGGGAAATCGAAGCCAAGGGAAAAGCCCGCGGCGCGGACTACGCAGCTTTCTTCCTCGTTCCTGTCTACAAGGCGTCCTGATCATCCAACTTCGTGAGCGCAACGGAGACCACAGCCGTCGCCCCGGTGCCGCCATTCCGAGCGGAGTGTCCCGCACTTTTGGTTTGGCGCGAAGCGCCGGGACGCGCAGTCGAGGAATCTCTCTTCGCAGCCAGCTAAGAGTTTGCGTTCCAAAACAGCTTTCGTCTTTCGCCCCCTGCTTTTGTTACCGGAACGGGCAGCCGTTTTTCTGGAACCGATTCGGCCTAACTCAGGTCTATAATCCGCTGGGTCTCAGTTCGCTGAAATTCAGGGGGGAAACTGCAATGAAACGCTATGCCGTCATCATGGTGGGAATGATTGGGCTCCTGGCTTCGCCGCTCTTCGCGCAGGGGCAAGCGCCAAGCAACGTCGATGCGATTCGTCAGTACTACAACGCGGTCAAAAACAATCTACTCAAAGCTGCGGACAAAATGCCCGACGCCGACTACGCTTTCAAGCCCACTCCCGAGGAGCGCACGTTCGGTGGATGGGTCGCCCACGTTGCAGACGCTCAGACGGGCGGCTGCTCGCGCGCCCTTGGCACCCCGAAAACTCCTAGCGCAGGCTCCAAGACCACGAAAGCGGACCTCGTCGCTGCCCTCAAGGAGTCCTTTGACACCTGCGACGCCGCCTATGCCGGGCTCACGGAAGCCAACGCCAATGAGGCCGTGCAAAGCTTCCGCGGGCCGCTGCCTCGCCTCGCGGCCCTCGCCGGCAACGTGGTGCACGATAATGAGTGCTACGGCGCCATGGCCGTCTATTTGCGCCTCAAGGGCATCGTCCCGCCCTCCAGCGAACGCATGCGCCCGCGCTAGTGGGGTATTGCAGACGAAAGGTCTATGCCACTAGAACCACGTCCACGCTGTGTTTCCTTGTAAGTCGTTATCGGATGAACTCGCGGATGTGTCTGTTCACTTCGGCTGGCTTCTCATGGACCACCCAGTGCGAAGCGTCTGGCACGCGCTTGATCGTTA
>DATDMO010000194.1:0-2961 GCA_036518755.1 Candidatus Acidiferrales bacterium
GTAATCCCGCCGCCCGCAAGAATGTAGGCCAGTTTTCGCGCCACCACCGCATCGTATTCCGTTGCAAACTCGCCTCGGACCATCATGTGAATGGCCAGCTTTGCCGCGGCAAGAAATTCCTCGCCCAGCACGCGTATTTCCGCCGGCGCCGGCGGGTGATATCCCGCTCGAACCATCGCCAGCGCCGTGGCCTTCGCGTCCGCAATCTGCCGGTCGCGATTCATCGAAACCAAATCCGACGGCCGCAAATATCCGAGCGTGCGCGCCTCTTCCGCGCTCGTGGAAATCCTCGCCATCGCCACATTTTCAAATACCGGACGCAGCGCGTGCATCAAATCCAGATTATCGCCGCCTGCGGCGTGCTCGTTTGCGCGAATCAGCATTTCCTTGCTGCCGCCGCCTGCGGGAATCAGTCCCACTCCCACTTCCACCAGCCCGATGTACGTTTCCGCTGCCGCATGAATTTTCGCCGAGTGCAGCGGAATTTCGCATCCGCCCCCCAGCGCCATTCCCTGCGGCGCCGCCACCACCGGACGCGGCGCGTACTTGATTGCCATGTTCGCCCGCTGAAATTGACGCACCGCCAGGTGAATATCGTCCCACTCGCCTTCTTGCGCGGTCATCAGCAGCAGCATCAAATTCGCGCCCGCCGAAAAATTCGCGGCCTGGTTCCCGATGACCATGGCCTCGAATTCCGTTTCCAACCGAGCCACTCCGGCCTGCAGCATCGCGAAAATATCCCCGCCGATAGCGTTCATCTTGGCGTGAAATTCGCAGCAAACAACCCCATCGCCAAGGTCGATCAAACTCGCGCCGGAGTTCTCCTGCACCACTGCCGTGCGATCCTTCAGCGATTTCAGCAGGATCACTCCCGCGGGCTCGTCCAGCGGTTTCAGCGCGCCGCTTGACAAATCGAAAAAGCTCGTCTGCCCCTTCGCCTCTTCGTAGAACGCTTTCTTCGGTGACGCCAGCACTTTCCGCACCAGCTCCGGCATCTGCTTTCCGTCGCGTTCCAGCGCCTTCGCCATCCGCTCGACGCCGATCGCGTCCCAAATTTCGAACGGCCCAAGTTCCCATCCAAATCCCCAGCGCATCGCGCAGTCCACATCCACAACCTTGTCGGCAATCTCTGGAATTCGCCGCGCGGCATACACGCACGTCTCGCCGATCGTGGCCCACAAAAACTGATTGGCCTTGTCGCCGCCCTTGCCCTCCAGTGCCGGACCAACCAGCATCGGCAATCGCTCGCGCGTGCTCTCAATGCCTTTGCCCGCCTCGATCGAACCGAATTTCGCTTTTTGCCGCGGACGGTATTCCATCTTCTGCCAATCGAGCGTCAGAATTTCGGATTCGCCGCCCGCGCCCTTCACTCGCTTGTAGAATCCGCTGCCGGTCTTTTCGCCTAGCCAGCCCCGCTTCATCATCTCTTCCACCAGCGGTGGAACTTTGTAAAGCTCGCGCGATTCATCGCTCGTCGCATTTTCATAAATGTTGCGAATCACGTGGACCAGCACATCCAGCCCCACCAGATCCACTGTGCGGAACGTCGCCGAGTTCGGGTATCCAATCGCCGGTCCGGTGCACGTGTCCACTTCCTCGACTGTCATTCCCAGCGCCTGCATTTGCCGGAACGCATGCAAAATCGAAAACGTTCCAATGCGGTTGGCGATAAAATTCGGCGTGTCCTTCGCCACCACCACGCCTTTGCCCAGCCGCTCGTCGCAAACTTCCGCGAGAAACTCCAGCACCGCCGGTAGCGTCTTCGGCCCCGGAATCAGCTCTGCCAATTTCATGTACCGCGGAGGGTTGAAGAAATGCGTCCCCGCCCAGTGTTGCTGAAAATCCTCTGAACGCCCCTCGGCAATCAGCCGGATCGGCAATCCCGATGTGTTCGACGTTACAATCGTCCCCGGCTTCCGCACCGTTTCCACGCGTTCGAACAGCTTTCGCTTGATCTCCAGATTTTCGGCAACCGCTTCGATGATCCAGTCCGCTTCGCCGCACCACGCCAGGTTGTCCTCAAAATTTCCTGTCGTGATCAGCCGCGCCGTTTCCGCCGTAAAGAACGCGGCCGGTCGCGACTTCTTCGCCGCTTCCAGCCCCGCGCGGACAATCCTGTTGCGCACTGCCGGATTCTCCAGCGTCAACCCCTTTCGCTTTTCGTCGCCATTCAATTCAGATGGGACAATATCGAGCAGGTAGCAGGGAATTCCCGCATTCGCCAGATGCGCAGCGATTCGCGACCCCATCGTTCCAGCTCCCAGCACCGCCGCCTTTTCGATCTGGCGTCTCATCTTGTCGGCCTCAGCAAGGCACATGGTTGCAAAAGCGGTAATCCCGGTCAACCGGAAACGCCTCGCGCGCGCGAAGTTTGCTAAAGTAGTTCTGTAGGGGTGGGTGATGGCGCCTGCATCCAAATGGTTCACTCGGGCAGTGAAAGGCCTGCGCTCCTTCGCCTATGCCGACGAGCTCGATAGGCCTAAGATTGGCCTCGCCCTCGGCGGCGGCTTCGCGCGCGGCATCGCTCACATCGGCGTACTCCGCATGCTCGAAGAGTACGAAATCCCGATCGACTTCATCGCCGGCACCAGCGTGGGCGCCCTGATCGCCGCCACTTACGCCAGCGGCACCTCTCTCGCCGAAATGGAACGCCAGGGTTCAACCACTCGTTTCAGCGATTTCGGCCGGTGGACTCTTTCTCGCATGGGCATGGCCACGAACGACCGCCTCGAGGATTTCCTTCACAAGTTCACCACCGCCAAATTTTTCCACCAAATGAAAATACCGCTCAGCATCGTCGCCACGGACCTGCTTTCTGGAACTTCGATGCATTTCACGCAGGGCGAAATCGGCCCCGCGTTGCGTGCCTCCTGCGCCTATCCAGGATTGTTTCTGCCGGTCGAACACCAGGGTCGCATTCTCGTGGATGGGTTTCTCACTGAAACGGTTCCCGCGGAGGCC
>DATDMO010000195.1:0-2987 GCA_036518755.1 Candidatus Acidiferrales bacterium
GTCTCCGCAAGAAACGCAGGAGATGTTTCTGCTACATGGGCCATGAGCAATCGTGAAAACAAATCCGGATCTTTTGCGAAGCCACGCAGAACGCGCCGTCGCAATGGCGCGCAGCCATCCAGCACCAAGAGCAACCGCGACATGAGGTGTGGCCGCCTTGCCAGCCGCCGGTGAGCCGATTGATACTTCTCAAGATCATGAGCCTCCAACGCATCGGCCAGCGCAAGCGCCTGTCGAAAGCTTAAACCTAATCCTTCCCCGGTAATCGCGTCCACGGTTCCCGAAGCATCTCCAACGAGGGCGATATTTTCACGGCACACGCGGTCGAGCCTGCATGTTGCTGTCACGGCGCCCCGCTGCACGCTGCTCAGCTGTGCATTCCTTAGACCGTCCGCAAGCTTGGGAAATTCCCAGAGCGCCTCGTCAAAATTCATCGCCGGGTCGCGCGAAATCAGCACCACGCACGTTTCCTCTTCCGCGAGCGGCGTAACGTACGCCTGGATTCTTCGGCCCCAATAGACTTCCACGCAATCCGCCAGGAGCTTTATCCGATAGTGCCGTCTTTGTGCAAATCGCCGTTCCGGCTTCAAGGCCGCATCCAAACCGGCCCAATACCGCACACGCGAATGGATGCCGTCCGCGCCGACAATCCACTTTGCTTCAATAGGTTCGCCTCCCGCAATCGCGCCATTTCTCGAGATGCCCGAGACCGGAGTATTCCACAGCAGCCCGACCCCGCATTCTTCGGCGCGAGCGGCCATTTTCTGATGCAGAACGGTTCGCCGCACACCGATTCCGCCGTCACCTGAAAAACTCGCCGTCGCTGAAATGCTTCCATCGATAAAACGGATCCGTACGAACTTCTCTCCGTCTTCGGGCTGGACGTAAATCCCCATTTCGCGAAGCGCTGTAAGGGATCCCGGAAGAAGTCCCTCGCCGCAAGCTTTGTCGATCGGCGGCTTCCCGCCATCCACAACGACTACGGAGAATCCTTTTGTCCTCGCAGCGATGGCCGCTGCCAATCCCGCGGGCCCGCCTCCGACAACCAGCACGTCCGTGATTAGCCCCATCGAAAACCTCTTCTTCTAGTGTGTCAAAGGAACTCGCCGGGGGAAACGCCGTTCTTCGATTAGATGTAAGAAAGCATGCCGGGATGCCTGCGGGAAAGGGCGAAAGCCAAATCTTGATATATAATTGGCGTTTATCTGATTCAGCATAACTATTAATTTGACTGATTGACTCCCGGCCCCGCATCCTGTTAGTCTTCATGGCGATATGACGGGCATCGCCATCACGAACACGCGGGGCGCCCACGCCGTTTCTGAGGCCGTCCGAGTACGTGTCGTAATTGTAGAAATCGGCTTTGTCCTCGTAGGAGGACGCACCGGCGGATGATGGCGGCGTAAGCCAAAGCGAACCACAAGAATTCGGCCATCATCCAGACCCGGATGATGGCCTTAGTTTTTATGGCTTGCTTTGTGGAATTCGACGCGGTTCGCACATGCGGGGGACGATTCAAATGACCGACTCAAAGCTCAAACCTCGAAGCCACGCGCTGCTTGACGGAGCGAGCCGCGCCGGTGCGCGCGCCATGCTGCGCGCTTGCGGTCTCAAGGATGACGATTTCCAGAAACCACTTGTGGGAGTTGCCAATACTTGGATCGAAATCGGACCCTGCAACTACCATCTGCGCGAGCTGGCGGAACATGTGAAGGCGGGTGTTCGCGCGGCGGGTGGCACACCACTTGAGTTCAACACCGTTTCCATCTCCGACGGCATCACCATGGGCACCGAAGGCATGCGCGCTTCCCTGGTCAGCCGCGAAGTTATCACGGATTCGATTGAACTAGTCACTCGCGGCAATTTGTTCGATGCGCTGGTGGTTCTGGTGGGGTGCGACAAAACCATTCCTGCGGGAATCATGTCCCTGGCGCGGCTGAATATTCCCGGCCTGGTGTTGTATGGCGGCTCCATCGCGCCGGGCAAGTTCGAAGGCCACGCGGTCACGATTCAGGATGTTTACGAAGCGATTGGTGCGCACGCGCGAGGCAATATGAGCGACGCGCAACTCAAGTCGCTCGAGACTTCGGCTTGCCCAGGGGCGGGCGCCTGCGGAGGACAGTTCACTGCGAACACCATGGCACTGGTCTGCGAGTTTCTGGGAATCGCGCCGATGGGACTCTCGAGCGTTCCTGCGACGGACGCCGCGAAAGCCGCCGCAGGCCGGCGCGCGGGCGAATTGGTGATGGATCTTCTTCGCAAAAACGTGACGCCCTTGAAGATTATTACAAAATCCGCGATCGAGAACGCCATCGCAGGCGTAGCGGCGACGGGCGGCTCAACCAATTCCGTTTTGCATTTGTTGGCCATCGCCAATGAGGCGAAGATTCCTCTTTCCATTGACGATTTTGATCGCGTCAGCTCGCGCGTTCCGATTCTCGCCGATCTGAAGCCGGGTGGGCGATTTGTTGCAACGGATCTTTATGCCGCCGGCGGCACCGCACTTGTTGCCAAGCGCATGGTGGAAGGTGGCTTCCTCCATGGCGAATGCCTCACGGTCACGGGGCGCACACTCGCGGAAGAGGCGAATGCAGCAAAAGAAACTCCCAAACAGGAAGTGGTCCGCAGAGTCAGCGAACCGCTCAAACCCACGGGCGGCCTCGTTATTTTGAAAGGAAATCTCGCGCCGGAAGGCTGCGTCATCAAGGTCGCGGGCAGCAATGTGCAGAATTTCAGCGGCCCCGCGCGGGTTTTTGACAATGAAGAAGCGGCGTTTGCTGCGGTCGAAAAGGGCGCAATCAAAGCTGGCGACGTAGTCGTGATCCGCTATGAAGGCCCGAAGGGTGGTCCCGGCATGCGCGAGATGCTTGCTGTAACTGCCGCGCTGGTGGGCGAGGGCTTGGGCGATTCCGTTGCGCTTTTGACCGACGGGCGCTTTTCCGGCGCCACTCACGGTTTGATGGCTGGTCACGTCGCGCCAGAAGCTG
>DATDMO010000196.1:0-5577 GCA_036518755.1 Candidatus Acidiferrales bacterium
TGCGATCGATGCTTACCATCCGGCCCGACTCGTCGAATTCGATCAGCGGCTCGGGAAGATCGAAATCAATCGAGCCGCGCGCATAGCGGCGTTTGTTGAGCAAAAGCGCTAGCTCCCTCATGCGCCGAAATTCTCCAGCCAGCGAAGCGTAGCGCTGGAGCAATTCGGGATCGCCTTCGAGAACCTTGTGAACGTTGGTGTACGTCATGCGCTCCGCGGAACGAATCACTCCTGGTGTGAAATCGGCGGCCACCGTCTTTCCACTGGCGTCCATTTGCATAATCGCGCTCATCACCAAACGATCCACCCGCGGATTGAGAGAGCAAATGCCGTTGGATAATTCCTCCGGCAGCATGGGGACGGCGCGATTTGGGAAGTACACAGAAGTGCCGCGCAAACGCGCCTCGCGATCGAGCGGCGAATCGCGGCGAACGTAGTGCGCCACATCCGCGATATGCACCTGCAATTCGTACTGGCCATTCGGCAGCTTGCGAACGTAAACCGCATCATCAAAATCGCGCGCCGTTTCGCCGTCGATAGACACAATCGGGAGATCCCGGAAATCCCGTCGCCCGCGCAAATCCGAATCCGTCACCTGCCGCGGCGTTGCGCGCGCCTCGGCAAGCACATCTTCCGGGAAAATGTGCGGCAGGTGATGTTTACGAATGATGATTTCAACATCGACGCCGATCTCGCCGGGGCGGCCAAGAATTTCAATCACGCGCCCTGCAGGCGCCAGGCCGCCCTTCGGATAGCGTGTGATTTCGACATCGACAACGCCTCCGTCAAGTTCCGGAAGACGCGCGCGCCTGCTGGGCTGTGAGCCGCCGTCAGCGCCGATTCCTAGCTTCTGCCGCAACTCCGGCGTCAGCTCGTCGCCCGGCGCGATAAAAACTTCATGAGTGATCCGCGTGTCGTAGGGAAGAACGTAATTGCCGTGAGGCCCGTAGCGAAACAGCCCGACGAGCGTGGGATGCTGCCGTTCGGTGATCTGCACCACGCGCCCTTCGGCGCGGCCATCGGGACGGCGGCGCTCCACCCTAGCCAGCACGCGATCGCCGTTCATCGCATCGCCCAGATTATCGCGGCCTATGAAAAGGTCGCCGTCGACGCGCGCGATGGGTGCATCGGGCACCACAAAGCCGTAGCCGTCGCGATGTGTCACAATCCGTCCAGAAATTAAACTCGGATCTCTCGCGCGCTTGGGCGGCTGCGCGGGAATTGTTCGCGCGGGCGAAGCGTATGCGGCCTGCGAAGGCGCAGGAGCAACCGTGCGCCGGGGCGCTGGCCCATTCTTCTGTCCAGCGAGACGATAGCGTCCTCCACGAACTTCTTCGATCTCGCCCTTCCGCTTGAGGTGCTGGATCACGCGCGGGAGAAAGCGGCGGCCGCGATGCTTCAGGTCCATCCCGTGAGCAATCTCGCGGATGCTGGCGGCCTGTGACAGCGTGGCGAGGTAGGCGATGACTTGCTCGTCAGTAACCTCCGGCGGCCGTGCCTCTTTTTTCTCGATAGTGTGCTGGCGTCTCATCAGCGAGCGATTGTCCCACAAAGGCTAGCGAAATTCGTGCCCGCTGCAAAGTTCGAATCGGTGTTGGTGTATGCTACTGACGCTGCAAAAAACTTTTCGACGGAAAGGGACGGAGTGGGTAAGGCGAAAGCTCTGGCAACGCGTCCGCTGTTTCCGGAAGCGCGCGCCATACTCGATCAGCAGTTCGACACGGAATATTGGACGCGCCCCGAGCGCATCCCTCGCGCCGAATTGCTTGCCCGCGTCGCCGACAAAAAAGCGCTAGTCTGCCTGCTCACTGAAAAAGTGGATGAAGAGCTGCTGAGCACAGCGCCAGAGCTGCGCGTAGCCGCGACCGTCTCCGTTGGGTACGACAATATTGACGTGCCGGCATGCACTCGCCACAAAGTGGTCGCCACGCACACTCCCGGCGTGCTGGATGAAACTACTGCAGACTTCGCGTGGACACTGTTGATGGCAATTGCCCGCCGGCTGGTCGAAGGCGATGCCTGGATGCGCAGCGGCGCGTGGCCTGGATGGGACTTGGATCAGCTCCTGGGCGGAGATGTGTGGGGCAAAACGCTGGGCATCATCGGCTTTGGACGAATCGGCCGAGGCGTTGCGCGGCGCGCTCGCGGATTTCAAATGCGCGTCCTCTATAGCGACGCGTCGCGAGTCCCTCTGGATGTTGAAAGGGAATTGCAGGCGGAATTCGCGGACCTGGATCGAGTGCTGCGCGAATCCGATTTCGTAACCCTCCATGTGCCGCTTCTTCCCGACACGCGCCATTTGATTTCGACCGAAGCACTCGGAAAAATGAAGCCGACGGCGTATCTGATCAACGCCGCGCGGGGTCCGGTAGTCGATGAAGCAGCGCTCGTGGAGGCGCTCGAGCGCAAACAAATCGCCGGCGCCGCGCTGGATGTTTACGAGCAGGAACCGAAAGTGCATCCTGGATTACTCGCTCGCAAAGATGTGATTCTCGCGCCACATATCGCCAGCGCAACGGTGGAAACGCGGACCAAAATGGCTGTGATGGCGGCAAGAAACGCAGTGGCGCTTTTTAACGGGCGCCGCCCCCCGAACGCGCTGAATGCAGAAGCATTGGGACTCTGATGTTTCGGGAGACGAGCCGATGGAACTGGTGACCCGGAATCATCCAAGACTTACGCTGGCAGGGGCGCGCGCTGTACTCGCAGCGGCGCAGCGGCGCGCGGAAGAGATTCGCGTGCCGATGAACATTGCGGTCGTGGACGATGGCGCGCACCTATTGGCCTTCGAGCGAATGGACGGCGCCAAGCCGTCCTCGATCGCGGTGGCACTGGTGAAAGCGCGAGCGGCGGCCCTGCGCCGCGCGGCCACCGGTCCCGCGATGGCCGGCGATCAGGTAAACGTGGCGCTGGCAGTTGGCCTCGGCCTTGCGGCACAAGAACATCAAACTCCGATTCGTGGCGGCGTGCCGCTCTTGGTCGGTGGGGAAGTCGTGGGGGCTGTCGGGGTAAGCGCCGGAACCGAAGACCAGGACCTGGATGTTGCGCGGGCGGGCGCAGCCGCGATCGAGAAAGCGTGAAGAAGATCGCCGAGCGCATTTTTCGCCAAACTATAGCCGCCATCGATGTTCCTGGCGCGATCGAAAAGAAGCTCGGGCGCAGTGGTTCGCGGATTCGCGCGGGCGAGCGCGCCATCGACTTGCGCGAATTTCGTTCCATCGTCGCCATTGCTTACGGCAAGGCTTCCCTGGCAATGGCTGAAGGCCTGTTGCGTGTTCTCTCACCCGATTTTTCGCCAGAAGGAATTTTAGTTGTCCCTGCGATGCCCGCCCGACGGCTTTCAGGATGGCAGATTTTCGTTGGCGGCCATCCCGTCCCCAATGCGGCAAGTTTCGCAGCTGGGCGTGCGATTCTAGATCGGCTCGCTCGCTCTGACGAACGCACCTTGGTCTTTTTTCTGATTTCGGGCGGCGGATCGTCTCTTGTGGAGCAGCCGCTCGATCCGAAAGTCACGCTACCAGATTTCGACCAGCTGCACTCAGCCCTGGTCACATGCGGCGGCTCGATCGAAGAAATCAACTCCATTCGCAAGCACGTGTCCGCGACAAAAGGGGGGCGCCTGGCCGCGGCGGCGCCGAAGTCGATGAAAATCACGCTGGCGATTAGTGACGTGCCGGTGGGCCAGGAATCAGCATTGGCCTCGGGGCCGACCATGCCCGACCCCTCGACGATTCGCGATGCGGAAGAAGTGGCGAAAAAATATTCGCTGATCGAAAAGCTGCCGGCGCGACTGAAAGCCGCGTTTGAAAATCACACGCTTCCCGAAAACCCCAAGCCCGGCGATCCCGCGTTCGCTCGCTCCAGCTTCAGCCTTGTGTTGGGGCAGCACGAGTTGATGCACGCCGCGCACCACGCCTGCGAAACCGAGGGGTACGTCTGCGTCTGCGATAGTTCCACGGACAATTGGCCGCTCGAAAAAGCTGCCGACTATTTGCTGGCGCTGCTGCACGCGCAACTCGAAATTCAGAACCGCGAAAATCCGGGCCGTCCCGTGGCTGTGCTGGCGGATGGGGAACTAAGCTGTCCCGTAACCGGTGATGGAATCGGCGGGCGCAACTCCGCATTTGTGCTGGCATGCGTGTCCAAAATCGCCGAAAAAAATATCACCGTCCTCAGCGCGGGCACGGATGGAATTGACGGAAACAGCCCCGCAGCCGGTGCCGTGGCGGATGGCCAGACTGCGGCCCGTGCCCGGTCTGCCGGGCTCGACCCCGCCGATTTTATGAAGCGCAGCGACGCCTACAGTTTTTTTTCGCGCCTTGACGACGCCATCATTACCGGACCAACAGGAAATAATCTCCGCGACCTGCGGATTCTACTGTCCGACGGAGCGCGGCGGGCATGATTATTTGGCGGTCGGCTGCGGTCTCAGCGTAGAAAGAGTGGTGCGGACGAAACTTTGCTGCTCCGGCGGCAGATCGCCGCTCTTCAACAGCGCTTCGAGCGGTTCCACGGCGGCGGTGTCGCCTCTAGCGCCCAGTGCGATGATGGTGGCGAGCCGCACGTCGAAGTACGGCTCCTTCAGGTAGGAAACCAGCGCGGCGGTAATGCCTTTGTCCTTCTTATCCATACCAGCCAAGGACGTGATCGCTTCCTGTCGGCTGCTGAGCGGCTTTCCACGCGCGGACCAATCGAGAAGAATCGGTGTGGCGCGTTCGTCGCCCAGCATGCCCAGGCCTCTGAGCGCGGCATCGCGCAACATGTTGTCGGGTGAATCGGAGCGCACCGCGGCGTTGAGCACATCGAATGAGTCCGGAGCTTTCACCTCGGCGAGCGCCAAAAGCGCGGCGGCGCGGACGCGATACGCGGGGTCGTTCACTGCAGCGGACGCGAGCGTCGAGGCGACGCTCGAATCGCCTTTGAAATGTCCGAGTACGCGCGCGGCCACATCGCGCACCCAGGGAAGACGATCATTCAATCCGGCCAGCACCGCCATTTGCGCGTCCGGACCGCCGATCTTCGCCAGCGCCTTCAAGGCCTCCGCGCGCACACCCCAAAAAGGATCGTGCTGCGCCGAATCGGCCAGCGCCGCCACGACTGCAGGATTGTTTCGCACCGCGCCGAGAGCCACGGCGGCGTCGGCGCGATCGGGAACGGTTTCAGCGTTCTTCAGTTGATAGATCCACAGCTCCGGATCCTTCGGAAAGTCGGCAGTCTTCAGAATTTTGTCGCCTTTGTCGAAGATCACCATCAGCGGCGCACTGCTTGCCGGAAAAGTAAAGCTCTGGCTGGCGCGGCTCACATCGACGGGGTAGGTATGGCTTCCCGCGCTCGTCGCGATTTCAATGCCGATGGGAACGTCGAAAAGTCCCAGCGCGCCCTCTACTTTTTGGGTCTGCGTCACATCAAGTTTGATCTGGTGCGCCGACGCGTCGTAGATATATGCGACTTTGAATTCCGGGGCGCCCGCTCCGTAAATCCACTGATGGAAGAATTCGTCCACGTCGATCGAAGTGGCCTGCTCGATTGATTTTTGCAGGTCGGCGCTCACCACATTTTGTCCGCGGTTGACGGTAA
>DATDMO010000197.1:0-18719 GCA_036518755.1 Candidatus Acidiferrales bacterium
AAACTCCACCGGGCCAGGGGTGATTGCGTCGCCCAATGCAGGTGCCCTCTCGATCGGAATATGTGATCCGGATGTTCCGGAACTTATGCCTGGAGAGACTGAGAGCGGTGCAGTTGAAAGTGGCTTAGTCGGCAAGCCCTCGGCTAGTCCGGCGGCCTTCTGGAATCTTTCCCTAAGCTCCTTAAACCTGTCCGAGTTGATCGTATCGCCGCGCTCACCATGGATATGTTCGAGCTGAGATGCTAGTTCGACGGTGCGCATTTCGTCGCTGGCGCCCAAGTAGAGGTCAAGTAGACGCTCGAGGGTCGGTGTATGGCGTGGCGCCCGCTTCAAGACATTTTCGAGCAGGTTCGTCGCCTTTTGGGTGAGCCCATAACTTGAAAATAAATCCACATCGGTTAGGGCTTGTGCGATGTAACGCTGCGTTTCCTCGTCTAAGGGTTCTTCAGTCTTGGGCGCAGCCGCTTGATCGGACGACTCGAAGGGGAATCCTTCCCCCAAATGGTCGCGTGTGGAGAATATGTCATTTGAAGGTTCTGCCAGAAGCTGTGCGGGTGCCTGCTCCGTCGGCGGCAATTGCTCCCCGTGACTGCGCAGCTTTTCTAGCCGCGCGAGCAGCCGCTCATCGCCTTTGTTTCGCTCGACCAATTCCTGCAGCATTTCTTCAGCTCGAGTGTAATTTCCCGCATCCGCGAAGATGTCAGCTAGCTTGGTCAACGCGGCGTTTAATTGGAACGGATCGCTAGAGTGCCGGGCGAAGTCAGCCAACATTTCAAGCGGCTCAGCCTCACCCGGCAGTTTCTCGATTGAACTCGACAAGAGCTTCAAAAACTTATCCTGTTCGCCAGCTTCGATCATCGGGGCGCGAAGCTCGCGTATCAGCGGTAAGGCTTCCGCGGCCTGCCCCATTTGAAGCAGTGCGTCCGAGACCTTTTCGAGTAGCACCGTGTCGGTGCCTTTGTGGGCCAATTGCTTTCGAGCGCGATCTGCTGCCTTGCTGACATGTCCCGAACTGATTTCTAGGTCAATCAGAAGGTTGGTTATCTCCCCGCCCGCGTCAGCTTCGGGTAGACGCTCGAGAATCGCTATTGCTGCGTCGTTCTTGTTGGCTTGCGTGAGGATTTTCGCTTGGAGAAGGAGCGCGCTTGTGTTCCCAGGTGCAACCGCCAGGGCTCGCTCAATCATCTTCCCCGCTTCATCTACCTCGCCATTATCGAAAAGCCGCTGGGAATACGTAAGATACGTTTGGGCCGCCTCTTTTTTCTGGCCCATCACGTTATGGAGCTCGGCCAAGCGCATGTGAACGCGCGGATTGTCTGGTTCGACCTCAAGGAATCTGTGCAGTATTTCCACGGCTTTAGGCGCACGATTTGCCTTCAGGTGGGCCTCTGCGATTTGGAGAAAGAGCGGCCGTGCCTCGCTCAGCACCCCTTGTTGAACGTAGAGATCAGCCAGTCGCTCAAGTGGGGCTAATTCAGCTGGGGCGAGCTTGGCGATCTTCTTGTAGATTGCTATCGCTTTGCTGTTGAAGCCGTCGTGGAGGTAAACCTGTGCTAGGCGCTCAAAGTATTCGATGGCTTGAGGCATGTCTGCTTGGCGGGCGAAGAGGTCGCCCACAGTCATTAATGTCGCCTGGTCCTTAGGATCGTGCCGAAGGATTTGCTGGTACTCGCCGATGGCCTGGGCAGTCTTACCCTGGTTCAGGAATTTCAGCGCGCTCTCCAGTGCCTTGTTCTTATTGAATGCCATGGATTCTTTCGAGTTTCCTGGCCCCGTGTGCGTTCGTGCAAGTTCGGGGCGAGAAGGGGGCTCCGTGTAAAGGTTAGCATGCGCCTAAAAAGGGGGTCCACGACGCGTGGAAAGGATGGTGACGAACGGGATAACAGGGGCCAAGCCCTCCTCCCCCAAAGCGTGGAGTGAGAGCCTCCTTTTGTTAACCCTTAGAAGGCCGAAACGGGTTCGAGCGGTAGCGGAGCTTGTTCGGCTCCGCTGGCCCAGCAGCGTGCTTCACGCACTGGTGCATACGAGAATCGGTGCAGGGGCGATGGACCGTATTGGCGTAGGGCCTTCAGATGGTCCGGGGTGCCGTAACCCTTATTCTGCGACAGCCCATACTGTGGATAGATCTGGTGGAACTCTTGCATCCGGCGGTCTCGCTCGACCTTGGCCAGGATGGACGCTGCGGCAATTGAAATTGACCGAGCGTCGCCATGGATAAGCGACTTCTGCTCAATCGGAAGGTCAAGCTCGATGGCGTCGAGCAGAAGGTAGTCTGGAAACGGATTGAGCCGCGAGATGGCTGCCACCATGGCTTGACGGCTCGCTTGGTAGATGTTCCAAGCGTCGATGCGGCTGGCATCGACCTCCGCGACTGCCCACGCGATAGCGTGTTCGTGAATCCGCAAGGCAAGTTCGGAGCGACGATCAGAGTCCAATTTCTTGGAATCGTCGAGGCCGACGATTCGGCGCTTGGGGTTAAGGACCACGACCGCCGCCACGACCGGGCCAAAAAGCGAGCCGCGCCCTGCCTCGTCCAGTCCAGCAATGCGCAGCCAGCCGTGCTGACGCGCATCTCGCTCATATCTTGCCGAGCAAAGCCGTCCCATCAGCCGCGAATTTTAGCACACGGGAGTTGCTAGTCTGGTCTAGAATTCCTATTCGACCGAAGTCCTTCCGCTGGATACTTCTGGTGTGTCGGCGCGTTTGATGCGAGCTGCCTTCCCCTTGCGCTGGCGGAGATAATTCAGCTTTGCGCGCCGAACGCGGCCCTGGCGCACGAGTTCCACGGAACTGATCATCGGCGAGTGCACCGGAAAGATACGCTCCACGCCAATTCCGAAACTCACCCGACGGACAGTAAAACTCTCGCCGAGTAGCTCGCCTCGACGGCTCATCACTACGCCCTCGAAGGGTTGAATGCGCTCTTTGTCTCCCTCGCCTTCTTTCAGTCGCACATGAACGCGAATCGTATCCCCTGGACGAAAAGCGGGGCGGTCTTTGCGAAGCTGTGACTCTTGGACCTTGGCGATAATCGGCTTCATGATGTCTTCTCGGCAGACCCACTTAGGCGGGGCCAGCACACAATGGCAATCAAGCATTATAACCAGTTCGAGCTGCGCTGCCTAGATAATTTGCCTTCCATCCGCACCATTGACTTGAGCGGGAGCGCAGCCTAGCATCGCGCGGAGGGAGGAAGTTTGGACTCACCCAGGAGTCCTGGACTACTCGGAATTTTATCCGTCGCGGTGCTGTTCGCCGCGATCTTTGTTCTTTCGTTCGCTGCGCTCAGGCTGCGGGCTCCAAGACCCTCCAGTGCGCCCCAGATACAATTCTCCGCAATTCGCGCCCGGGCCATTTTGCGCCAAATTTTGGGGGATGATACGCCGCATCCAATTGGAAGCGCGGCAAACGAAGCAGTACGCACCCGCGTTGTCAATGAACTTGCCCGTTTGGGTTACAAGCCGCAAGTCCAAGCCGGTTTCGCATGCAGCGAATATGGGGACTGTGCCGCCGTAAACAACGTCGTCGCCCGTCTCGATGGTTCGGAATCGGGTAGTGCCGTTCTTATCGCGGCGCACTACGATTCAGTGCCTGCTGCGCCAGGGGATTCCGACGATGGCGCGGGAGTTGCTGCGGTACTTGAGATCGCTCGCGCGCTTCAATCGCTTCCTCAGCCGCGTCACTCAATCATCCTCTTGGTTGATGATGGTGAGGAGGCTGGACTGCTTGGCGCGCGCGCCTTCGTCTACTCGCACCCCTGGGCAAAGGAGGTGCGCGCTGCGGTGAATCTGGATGCGCGCGGCACGGCCGGCCCGGCTCTGATGTTTGAGACCGGTAGCGAGAGCGAACGGGCAGTGCGTCTATTTGCGCGAAGTGCCGTGCAACCCGCGACCAGTTCAATTTTTCAGGTTGTCTATCACTTTCTGCCCAATAGTACGGACTTCAGTATTTTCGACCAGGCCGGCTACGAGGGCCTGAATTTTGCATTCATCGGCAACGAGACTCGCTACCATACTCCGCTCGATAATTCCGCAAATCTCAACCTGACAACCTTGCAGCATCTCGGAGAAAACGCGCTGGCCGCCCTCATTACAACAGCCAATACGCAGTTCCCCCACGCGACAAGGCAGCAAAGCGTCTACTTCGATTTCCTTGGGCAAGACGTGATTTACTGGCCCGCGCGCGACGGACGCGCAGCGGCACTCGCAGTTTCGATTCTGCTACTGATACAGATAGGCTGGATTATTCAAAAGAAACGATGCGCCGTCGTCGAGTTCTTCTGGGGGCTTGCCACATGGATCATCATCATGGCAGTCGCTGGTGCTCTGGCGGTGATCGCGGCGCGCCTGTTGCGTCTCGCCGACGCCATGCCCGTGAATTGGGTTGCTCACCCGCTTCCCCTTAAAATTGTATTCTGGTCGCTGGCCGTTGCGGAGGTTGTCGCTAATGCAATCTTCTTTGGCCGCCGCGCGCAGTTTTGGGGGCATTGGTCTGGAGTCTGGCTGTGGCTCGCGCTGCTCTCCATCCTGACTTCGTGGCTTGCTCCGGGTTTGAGCTATCTCTTCCTGCTTCCGACCCTTGTCGCCGCGCTAGCTGGCCTGCCTTTCACGCTGAGACGGAGTGGAGGAATCGCGGGATTGGGTCTCGTCGTGCTTTTGCCCCTCGCCACTGCCTCGATTCTAGCTTATCGTCCGTTGATCCTTTTGTATGACGCTGTCGGTAATCGGGGCCTCCCGCTATCAACGCTACTCGTTGCCTTGCTTCTCACGTCTGTGACGCCTTTCTTTGCCGACTTACGCCCGATGCATGGCCCGCGAGTCTTTCTATGCCTTTCAATTCCGACGGGGACGATAGCGCTCGCCGCATTCGCCGCAGTTGTTATGCCCGCCTACTCCGCGCAGGCTCCCGAACGCCTGAACATAGAATACTGGCAGCAGGCTGATTCCGGCACGTCCCAATGGATTGTCCAGCCTAACTCCGGTGTTTTGCCCGAGCCGATTCGTCTGGCCGCGAATTTCCGGAGCGCTCCCCGGGGAGTGATTCCGTGGGATGCTCGTCCTGCTTTCGTGGCCGCGGCACCGCGGCTTGATTTCGCCCCTCCTACGTTTACCGTTCTCGAAACCTCGGAAGCAAATGGCCGAAGAGTTTATCGTGCTCTGCTGCGTTCGGAGCGCGGGGCGCCCTGGGCTGCGGTGATGTTCCCCCACACGTCCGGCATCAAGTCGGTCCGCATCGGAGGTCAGCCAGTACAGTCGGAAATTTCGCAAGTTCGGGACTTCTATCATGGCTGGGCGGTTTATAGTTGCCCTGCCATGCCGGCTGGCGGTATTGAAGTTAGTTTTTCCATTCCCCTCGGCAGACCTGTGGAAGTTTCCGCTTCCGATATGTCGTACGGGTTGCCCCCTGAAGGCAGGTTCTTGCTCAACTCCCGCCCTCTTACGGCTACGCCTTCTCAAGACGGAGATGTGACCATCGTCAACCGACGTGTTCAACTCCTTCCATAAAACGATACCGCCCTCAGGATCGCATATTTTTGAAAACGTTTTCTGAGAAGGCCAGATAAACCGTATGATGAGATTGTGTCTCGGAGCCTGAATTAGATGGGTGGGAGTCATCCCGAACCAACGTTGCCCAAAGAGCCGATGAGATGGTTGGCGCTGCGCTTCGGCCGCCGCGAAGAGCAGATGTTACTCGTATTGAGCATTCTCATTGGCGCATTAACCGGTGCGGCGGTAGTTGCCCTGATTCTGCTCACGGAGCGCCTGGGAATGCGCCTTTACCCCGTGGGTAGTCCGGTGTGGCGCAGGGTTCTGACGCCCGTAGCCGGCTCACTCGCCATGGGTTACGTCCTAGTCCGGTATTTTCCCGATGCCCGCGGTAGCGGCGTGGGACAAACGAAAGTGGCCCTCTTCGCTCGGGACGGCATCATTACTCTCCGAACAGTCCTCGGAAAATTCTTCTGCACCTCTGTAACTCTCGGCAGCGGCATTCCCCTCGGTCCTGAAGGGCCATCCGTTCTCGTCGGCGCCGGTATAGGCTCGGTCCTTGCGCGCCGCCTCAGGCTGCGCCCCGAAAACGTCAAGGCGCTGATACCCGTCGGAGCGGCGGCGGCGATTGCGGCCGCCTTTAACACTCCTTTGGCCGCAGTCGTCTACTCTCTTGAGGAAATCGTTGGCGACCTAAACGCGCCTGTACTTGGTTCCGTGGTACTGGCCTCGGCTACGTCCTGGTTGGTTTTGCGTCTTTTGCTCGGCAACAATCCACTGTTCGTCGTGCCTCAATATCAGTTGGTACACCCGGCGGAGTTTGCCATCTATGCGGTGCTCGGAGTCATCGGCGGTCTGATCTCCGTCGCCCTTGTAAAGCTTCTGATCGAAATACGTTCACGTTTCCTCCGCTTGCCCAGCCGGACGCATTGGGCTCAGCCTGTTGCCGGGGGACTCATCGTCGGACTCATGGGCTGGTGGCTGCCACAAGTGCTCGGCGTCGGTTATGGTTACGTCGGCGATGCGTTGAACGGCAGGATGGCCCTGGAACTGATGGTGCTGCTCGTGGTTTTCAAATTCGTTGCTGTCACTGCCAGCTACGCTTCCGGCAACGCGGGAGGCCTCTTCGCGCCAAGCCTTTTTCTCGGAGCTATGGTCGGCGGGACCCTCGGAAGCATTGTCCACCACCTATGGCCCGCTCACACTTCCGTTCCCGGTGCCTACGCTCTGGTGGGCATGGGCGCGCTCTTCGCCGGAATCATGCGCGCTCCCATGACTTCTGTCCTCATGATTTTCGAGACGACTCACGATTACGCTGTGATCGTGCCCCTCATGATTGCCAACCTCGTAAGCTTTTGGATTTCCTCCACGATGCAGCCAGAAACCATTTACGAGGCGTTGTCGCGTCAGGAGGGCATTCACTTGCCTACTGCCGATACCCTGGCCCACGTTGGCCAGCGTCGGGTAGCCCAAGTGATGAGGGGTGCCACCGATGTTCTGTCACCCTCGATGACCGTGCGCGAAGCGCTTGCGCGTGCAAGCCAAACTCAGTCGAATGCCTGGCCAGTCACTGACGAACGAGGCATCCTCGGCGTGCTCTCCCGGGAGAGTCTCGAATTGGCCATGAAACGTTCCGAGGAGGATAAGCGGCTTTCGGAACTCCTGACCGGACTCGATTTCCCTCACGTCCATACGGACCATCCTCTCCACATGGCATTGGAACGCATGGGCGCTGCCAAGCTCGACTTCCTGCCAGTTGTTAGCCGGGCCAATATCCGCCTGCTGCTCGGCGTCGTGTTTTTGTCTGACATCCTCGATTCTTTCGGCGTGGCTCCCCACGAGCTGCACGGCGGCGAGTTCTAGCGTACTGCGTCTTTCGGCAATCTTGTTCCGTTTACCCGCCGCGCCCTAAACATCCGGTGCGTCCAGCGATCTACTTCTCATCAGCAGTCCGCGCAACCCCATCAGGATCAATCGAGGCTGACGCAGCCAAACTCGCCAAAGGATCTTCCATGCCTCGTCGCGCGTGTATACGCCGAGCGGCTGCTTCGTGGAATCATTCAGCAGGTCTACCAGTTGGCTATAGTCTGTTTGTTGAAATCCATGCATTGAACGCCTCAGCAGCAAATGGAAATCCAACTCCCGCCGCAAGGCTTGCAGTTCGCGGCTCGATCCCCCATTCAGGATTAACTCGGCAACTCCCAGCGCCCCGCGGAATCCGGTGACGATCCCTCCCACTGTCGACACCTTAACCTGTCCGGCTGCATCTCCCACGAGATAGACCGAGCCTCGCCCGACTCTGCGTCGCACGGGAATCCAGCGTCGGTAAACAGGCACGCGGGCTCCCTGGAACTCCAGAGGATCGAGATGGCGCTTCTCAAGGAATTGCTCTAGGCAGCGCCGCGTTTCCAGTCCGGACTCGCCTATCACGCCGAGTGCCCCACGCTCCGGTGACTCTGGGATCAGCCAGTAGAAATACGGCGTATCTTGCGGAACGAACCACACGCGAACTGTGTCGGCTGCCATATCTTTCGGGAGAGGCACGATCGCCTGCACTAGCGGGACGCTCGGCATCGGCGCCCAACCGGCTGAGCGAGCGACACGACTCGTGGCGCCGTCACCCCCAATAACTGAATCCGCGCGAATCTCGCCGCGGCTGCCGTCGGCGCACTGCTCCACTTCGATGGCTAGTCCATCCCCCTCCGCTCGCAATGAATGAAAACGCTGGCCAAGTTCAATCTTTGCTCCGGAGCGCGCTGCATCCTCGGCCAAGCGTTGAATCAGGGCGCGCCTCTCGATTATCAGGTCCGGCTGCCGCAACGTCACTGTCGCGGCGCGACCGTCGGTGAAAAGCTCGAAACGACGAATTTCATTCAAGACGCTGCTCTCAGCGGCGTCCCCAAGGAGGCTGCGCATCCGGCGGGTCACGATCAGCGTCCTCTTTTCCGGCTCTAGCGAGTCAGCTCGTTCCAGCACGCGCACCGATAGGCCGCGTTGGGCCAGCAGACGCGCCGCGAAGAGTCCTGCGGCCGACCCTCCAATCACTGCGATGTTTTGCCCATCCATTCGTTTCAAGGTCGCCCTACGCGATTCCCGTCCGGGAATCGTCGAACTTCATGCTGCTTGCTGAAGGTCTAAGATGGCGGCGTCCAGGGCGCCCGCTGGGATTCGCTAAGCCCCCCAAACACGAGTCACGTAGCTAAATCTTGGGCACAAAAGTATATCCTACCCACGGAACTCGCCAAAGCTCACACGACGCACAGTAGGCGGCCCATGGTATGATTTGCCTTGCGTCTATGTGAAGGTGGCGAAAGGGTTAGCTATGGCGAAGTTTACAATTGCACCGCATATGCGGCTTCACGAATGGGTAGCCGAGGAAAAGGGCTACTTTGCCGCCGAGGGGCTGGACTACGAATTCCACGAAGCACTAGCGTCAGACGAAGCCAGGAAACACAACCTGGGAGACAAAGTCGGCGCTTTCCAAACCTTCGAAAAGGGACGCGGCTCTGACATCGGCTGCGCCTGCCACTGGACCGTGAACGTCTCCGCGTCCGTGGGCCACGGCAAGCTTTACGCCGATGCCTACTCGGTGGCGCCCGCCGGAATTTTTGTCCCGCCTGAGTCGCCTATCCACGCCCCGGCTGAGCTTGCAGGCGTTCCCATTTCTGTTGGCTATCAGTCGGGCAGCCACTATTCGGCTATCCAGTCTCTTGAACAGTACATGAAGCCAGCTGACATCAAGCTTTCCTTTGCTGACGGCATGCTCTTCAGTCGCATGGAACTCCTGATCGACCGCAAAGTTCCCGCAGCTTCTCTCTTCAGCGGGCCTTACTATTTGCTCGAACAGCTTGGTTTTCGCAAAGTCATTGATACGACCTTCATGATGGCGTCGCTCATCACCCGCGATCCGGATATGGACGACGTTCGTAAGTATTTCCGCGCCTTGCGAAAAGCTCAGCGCGATATCGATCTGCGTCCCGACCTCTACACGCACTACTACAAGAAGGAATTTCCCACACGGTTCCACGACGTGATGGATACGCGACGCTGGGGTCCCGGCGAGCGCTTGGTGTTCGAGCCCTATACCAAGGATGTGTTCAAGAAATCCTTCGAGTGGATCTCCGAGCACGGTATTTTTCCTGAGGGCACCATGGGTTCCGGCAATTACGAGGATTCCTGCGTGACGCTGGCGTCGAAGTAACCACTGCCCGGCGCGATCATCGCCTCCCTGCTCGGCTAGTGGCGCCCGGCCGAAGGAATAACCGTTTCCACGGCCTGTGCCTCGACTTTCGGTTTGCGAGCCATCGCCTTTTCTGAAATTCGCGCGTTCCGCTCTTCGCGCCGTCGCACATCCGCCAACTCGCGTTCCTTGAATTCCGGCAATACCTCTTCTGCGAAGAGCCGCATTGACGAACACTGCGTGTCTAGCGAAAGACGCCCAATTTGTCGCACGGCGACCACCTGGTCGATCCCAGCTTCCTCGAATTGACGAAGGCTCTCGCGAATCTTCTCAGGCGTTCCGATGCAGTGTCTCGCGGTGAATTCGGGCCGCGCGGCATCTTGGGGACTCGTTTTGTAATCGCTCCAGATGTTGCTCTTACCCGGCCGGTGCTCCCCGAAAAAGCTGTAGTGTCCCAACCCGTAGACGAAGAAGCCGTAATTCTCGGTCCCGATCTCCTCCACGCGCTTCTGATCCCGGTCACACAAGAAAGGCGCGGCGATGGCGATATTCGGGTTGACGGCGTAACCCAGAGGTTCGCATTCATTTTCAATTGTCTCGTAATAGTCCTTTACCCACCCCCGCGCCTCCGATGGGCTCGCGAAAGAGAAAGTCAAAGCGCCCAATCCCAGCCTCGCCGCTTCCAAAATCGACTCGCGCCGCGAGCACGCCATCCAAAGCGGGGGGTGCGGCTTTTGCAAAGGCTTCGGCACTACGTTCCGCGGTGGCACATTCACGTATCGCCCCTCGAACCCGGTGAACGGATTTTCCACCATCATCCGCACCGCCACCCGGAATCCTTCGATCTGCATCGCCTTTTTTTCTTGTTCCGGGACGTTGAATCCTCCGAGTTCCGTCGTCGTCGCTCCCGAACCCATGCCGAATTCACAGCGGCCGTGGCTGATTAGGTCGAGCACCGCAATGCGTTCCGCCACTCGCGCGGGATGATTGATGCTGGGAGGCGTTTGGATGATCCCATGCGCGAGCCGCACATTTTTCGTTCGCTGGCTGCAGGCCGCGAGAAACATTTCCGGAGCCGCCGAGTGGGAGTACTCCTCAAGGAAGTGGTGCTCGGTCCCCCAGACATAATCGAATCCGCACTGGTCGGAAAGTTCCGCCAGATCTAAGGCGTTACTCAGCAGATCATGCTCGGACTCGTTCGTCCAGGGCCGCGGAAGCCCCATCAGATGTATGCCGCCGAATTTCATTGCCATTCCTTTCGCGCTCTAATGCGCAGCGTATTCTACGCTACCCCCTCTTCCCGCGCTAACTAGCATAGCCTCGAATCAACGGCCCAAAATTCCCGATTTTCCTGCTCACTTGCACTTTTACCGTAGACGATTTTTCTTTACACCAACAGGTACTTGCGTCGTTCGAGGCCCTCGTGTAAAGATTTTCTCTGTACCCTCGTAGTATGCCCACTCGGCCCCGCATCTCCGCGCGGGCGCAAGGTCATTCACAACGACCTCACCCGGCAGCCAACGCTCCCGAATTCTGTGGTTAGATCGTCTTGGGTCTGGGAGAATTTTTTCAGGCGAAAAGAATGGCAAATGCTGGAACACAGAATCCGCTGCTAGGCAGCCGTCGGCAACCAACGGTCAACCGCAAAGGAAGGGTACTGATCTCGACGGCAGTGATACTTGCGTTTCTCGGCCTCACGCCGGTGGCATCCCAAGGGCAGGCGGGTGGGAATCTTCCGGCGGCCACTTCAATCTCCGCTGCTGACCAAAATTCCTGGACGTTCGCGGTCTCGGGGGACTCGCGAAATTGCGGAGACGTAGTGATGCCGGCGATTGCGGCGGGGGCCCTACGCAGCGGTGCTGCTTTCTACTGGCATCTCGGCGACTTCCGGAAAATCCTCGGCGTGGATGAGGACATCGCCCATGAGCCCGAACGTCGGGGAGGTCCGCTGACCCTGCCCGAATACGAAGCCCTCGCATGGGACGATTTTATTTCCAGCCAGCTCAATGCGTTCGGGGGCATGCCTGTCTATCTGGCCCGAGGAAATCACGATACGGCCCGCGGTAGAACCGATGCCCAATATTTATCGAAATTTGAACACTGGCTCGACCAACCCAAGTTGCGCGCCCAGCGGTTGCTCGACGATCCGAACGACTCAAATCCCCACACCTATTATCACTGGATACAGAATGGAGTCGATTTCATAACCGTGGATAACGCTATCGACCACAGCTTCGGTCCCGAGCAACTGGCGTGGTTTGAAGCGAGGTTGCGCGCCGATTCCGCCGATAGCGGAGTCCGCACCATCGTGGTGGCCATGCATGAGGCGCTGCCGGAGAGTATTTCCAGGAGTCACAGCATGAACGAGTCAGGAGCCGGAACAGAAAGCGGCAAGCTCGTGTACGCCGATCTGTTGAAGACACGGGATGACGCACACAAGCACGTTTACGTGCTCGCGAGCCATTCGCACTATTTCATGGATGGCATTTTCAATACGACATATTGGCGCAGGCACGGCGGCGTCCTGCCAGGATGGATTGTTGGAACTGCCGGAGCGGTGCGATATCCCTTGCCGCCGCACGCTGGATCAGCCCGCGCAGCGAAGACCAATGTATACGGTTTTTTGACTGGCGCGGTAAACCCCGACGGCCAAATTCAATTCAACTTTCACGAGCTGAAGGAATCGGATGTGCCGGGCGACGTGGTCCAGCGCTATACGCCCGATTTCGTGCACTGGTGTTTCGCCGAAAATTCGGACGCCAAAGAGAGGCGATTTAACCTGTATTGAACGACGGGAAAATCACTCTGCTCACGCGAGATCAAACGCCAGAACTTCCGAAGCCTCGCGAGCTTTGACGCTGAGCTCGGATTCCCCGGAAATCCCTGCGCCGTCGCCAGCTTTCAATTCGCGCCCATTGAGCTCAATTTCGCCTCGCGCAACCTGAACCCACGCATGGCGGCCCGGCGCAATGGCTTGTTTCGCCGTATCACCTTGATTTAATCGCGCGATATAAAGATTCGCATCCTGATGAATCGTTACGGGCGCTTCCGGTCCGGCAACGAGATTGAACTTGCCGCGCAAATCCGAATCTGGAAACGCGAGCTGCTCGTACGACGGTGCCAGACCCTTGCGCTCCGGGAGAAGCCAGATTTGCAGCAGGTGCGCCGGATTCTTCGGCGACGGATTGAACTCGCTATGCATCACGCCGCTGCCGGCCGTCATGTGCTGAAGTTCTCCGGGGCGGATCACGCCGCTGCCGCCCGCGTTATCCCGATGTTCCAGGGCGCCTTCGAGAATCCACGTGAGAATCTCCATATCGCGGTGCGGATGCATCGGAAAACCCTGGGCAGGCGCGATCACGTCCTCATTGATCACGCGCAGCGAACGGAATTGCATATAGTCGGGATCGTAGTAACGGTCGAATGAAAATGTGAAATGCGAGTCGAGCCAAGGGAGCTGATTGTGGCCGCGATCCTCGGAATGTCGGATGTTAATCATTGAAGTTGCCTCTGCTTTAAGAGCCTTTGATGCCGCACCCGCCCGCAAGGATTCGGCGCTGGATTAGGGCTTCTCTGTGGGTCGCAGGAGCACTTCGCTGATAAAGCTTTGTTGCGTCTGGCTGAGGATCATCTCCACGGCATGGGCCACGTCCTCGGGCTGGAGCATTTTGCCCGGGTCTTTGCCCGAGTGAGGAGAAAAATCCGTGGCCACCGATCCGGGGCAGATCGCGCTAACTCTTATGCCATACGGTCGGAGGTCCTCGGCCGCGCACTGCGTAAGTCCGAGCAAGCCCCATTTGGATGCGCAGTAAACACCGCCGCCGGCAAAAGCACTTTTGCCCGCGAGCGACGCTATATTGATGATGTGACCTCTGCGGCGAGAGATCATCCCCGGGGCCACTGCTTTGCTTAGTAGGAACACAGCCTTCAGATTGGTGTCCAATGTAGCGTCCCAATTCGCTTCGGACGCTTCTTGGATAGGGGCGAAATGACCAATTCCGGCGTTATTGACGAGAATTTCGATAGGCCCCAGGGAACGCTCCGTGGTTTGCACGAGCGACGTAATGTCATCGTGGCGAGAGACGTCCGCCGCTACGTCCAAGACCTTCGCTCCATCAGCTTCAAGTTCGAGGCGCACACTTTGGAGCTTTTGGCGGTCCCGCGCGCACAGACTGAGCATCGCGCCCATACGGCTAAGAGTCCGCGCAATGGCCTTGCCGATGCCGCGGCTCGCGCCCGTAACGAGAGCGACCTTGCCTTCGAGCTGCGGATTTGTCGTCATGCCACTCATTCGCGAGGCCACTTCTATCCTTCCGGCTACATCTTAGCATGTAGACAAATCCGCGACCGAGGCGGGGAAGCGGCGACCCGAAGGCTTTACTGGTTTAAGACTTGCGCGGGTGGAAGGCTTTCCCTATAATCCCGTGGATTTGAGTTGCTTGCGCCGTTTTGCCCCGCAGCGGCGGTAGTCGTTTCTGGGCCGTCGCGGCCACCCGAAATGAGTTTCGTCCCAGGAGGCGGAGAGTGAGCATGCAAACGTATCTGAAGAGGATGGCAATAATTTTGGCCGTTCTTCTCCTGGCGCCTTCCATTGCGCGGCGGGCCGCGGCACAAGGGGCGCAGCAGAGCCAGCAACCTAGCTACACATTACCCGAATACAATGCCGAGCAAGCGGCGGCGGCCGAGAAAGATCCACAGGCCCGAATCAAGAAGCTCGATGCGTTCGTGTCGCAATTTCCCAACTCGACGCTCATGGAGTACATTTATCAGTTTTATTATCAGACGTATTACCAGCTCAAGAACTACCCAAAGGCCATCGAATATGCCGACAAGCTGATCGCCCTGGATAAGGCGAACTTGGCTCTTCGAGTGCAAGCCCTCCAGGCTCGGGTGCAGCTATTTGGACTGGCTTTCGACGCGAAAGCGCCCGATGCTCACGACCAGCTCGTTAAGGAAAGAGACGCGGCGCTTTTGGGAGTCAAGCTCTTTCCTGATCTTAAGAAGATGCCTGACTCGAAGGTCACGGATGACCAGGTCAAGGAAGGCACCGCATTCCTCGAAGCAGCGGCAGGTGCAGCGGACCTCCAGTTGAAAGATTACCCCGCTGCAATTGAGGCTTTCAAAGCGGCACTGGCCATTAATCCGAAAGATGCCGTAACCGATTATCGCTTGGGTCTTGCCTATCTTGCGACAACTCCGCCCCAATCACTGGACGGGTTTTGGTATCTGGCGCGCGCCGTCGACTTGAAAGTCCCCGACGACGCAAAAGTGAAGGACTACCTTCGTTCGAGAATCCTCGCTTACGAGCAGCCGGGATGTGACAGCCAGGTGGACCCACAATTGAACGAGCTGTTGCAGCTTGCGGCGAATTCACCCGATCGGCCTTCAACTTATACGATTCCAAGCCACGACGATCTGACAAAAATCAGCCAGGCCAGCACCATCATTACCGTGATCAGTGATCTGAGCGGCGGAGGCGATAAAGCCAAGATGACCTGGCTGGCTATCTGCGGTGCAGAGTTCCCGGAAGTCGTCGGCAAAATTATTGACGCCCAGAAATCTGAGGGTTCCATCGATTTTATGGTGTTCACTAGTGCCAACTCTGACGAAATGCAGGCCGCAACGATGGCCAATATGGATGTCAAAGTGTGGACGGCGCCGAAACCTCCTGGGTCCACCCTGCCCAACGCCAATAGCGTCAACCTGCCGCCCGTTGAACCGCAGCCCGACGTCGCGCGGCTTTCAAAAGATGATCCAATCCGATTTTCAGGCATGGTGGTAGGATACGATCCTTCTCCGTTTCTTTTGCATTGGGACCACGTAAAGGTCGATCCGAGTGTGATTCCGGAAAAGGCGGGCGGAGCAAAAAAACCCATGCCCCGCCGAACACCTCAGCACTAGCTCTTTAGCGCTTCCGATTTCCAGGCGCGATCCTTCTCAGGCGTGCCTGGAGATTCTGTCTTCGGTCCCAAAACATCCCCTCGCTGGACGCCTTGCTGTAAGCGGACTAAAATGAAGCAAATGGCGCTCAAGCTGCCCGTATACCTCGATAACCATGCGACCACGGCCGTTGATCCGCGCGTTCTGGATGCAATGCTGCCTTATTTCACGGAAGAATTCGGTAATGCCGCTAGCCGCAGCCACGAATTCGGCTGGAAAGCCGAAGACGCTGTCGAAAACGCGCGCGGGCAAATCGCCCGCCTGATCCATGCCAGCCCCCGGGAGATCATCTTCACAAGCGGCGCTACCGAATCGAACAATCTCGCGATCAAGGGCGTGGCGGAGGCATATCGCGGCAAGGGCAACCACATCATCAGCCAGGCGACGGAGCACAAGGCGGTGCTCGACACATGCAGGCGCCTGGAGACCTCCGGCTGTCAGGTAACCTACCTGCCCGTTCACCCGGATGGATTGATTGATCTGGATGAACTCCGCGGCGCGGTCACTCCGAACACGATTCTGATTTCCATCATGTACGCCAACAACGAAATCGGAGTGATTCAGCCCATTGAAGCCGTCGGCAAAATTGCTAAGGAAAAGAAGGTGCTGTTTCACGTGGATGCAGCGCAGGCCGTGGGCAGGATTCCTATCGACGTCCAAAAAGAGGGTATTGATCTGCTTTCGATTTCGGCGCACAAAATCTACGGTCCTAAGGGCGTGGGAGCGCTGTATGTGCGCCGGAAGAATCCTCGCGTCGATCTGAGCGCCATGATCGATGGCGGCGGCCACGAGCGCGGCTTGCGTTCCGGAACGCTCAACGTTCCCGGAATCGTTGGGCTCGGCCGGGCATGTGAATTGTGTCAGAAGGAGATGGCCGAAGAGAGCGAGCGGCTGCGGCGCCTGCGTGACAAACTGAAGGATGCCATCGCGACTGGCCTCGAAGGCACCTCTATCAATGGTTCTATGAACCACCGACTGCCCAACAATCTGAATGTCAGCTTTGCAGGTGTGGAAGGCGACGCACTCTTGATGGGAATCAATGACGTCGCGGTCTCGAGCGGCTCGGCGTGTACATCGGCGACGCTTGAGCCTAGTTACGTGCTGCGCGCTCTCGGAGTGCCGGAGGAGCTTGCGCACAGCTCCATCCGTTTCGGGCTGGGGCGTTTCAATACCGACGAGGAAATCGAGTATGCAGCTGCCCGCGTCGTTGAAACCGTCAAACGCCTGCGTGAACTCTCGCCACTGTACGAAGCTGCGAAGCCCCACGCGAACCGCTGAAACCTCGTTGGTCCCGGTAAACTAATAGGGAACTTTCAGGGAACCGGTTGGACTTCCATCGTCTGGTCGATCACGTAGCTGGTGCATCCGGGAGCCGTATCGGACGGGCAATGCGCTGTGACGCGAAAGCTATCTGCGGATGTCTCCGCCTCGTAGGTGTAGCCGCCGCGTCCCGTCTTGTTGATGCTCATCGCGCCGCTTGAGACCAGGTCGTCGAGCGACGCATAAGATCCGTGTTCAGCTTGGTAGAGACGTTCAGCCTGCCCCATCGCGATCAAATCGTTTTTGACGCCTACCACGTCAATCGTCTGTCGAGGCGTGGTCACGCCGGCGGATTGCCCTTGCGTGAAGTAGTATTTGTAAGTCAGCGCCGCAATCACCGCTACAGCGAGAAGACCTAAGATGCCGCCGATGCTCCGCATTCCACACCTCCTGTTCGTTTCCATGAAAACATACGGAATCGCGGACGGCCAATTCGACTTGACCTTTGGGCGCGAATCGGCAAACAGCCTCGGATCCAATCAAACGCCGCTATTTCACTGACAGAATTACCTTGCCGATGTTCTTTCGGTCGTGGATGTACCGGTGCGCCGCCGCAGCCTGATCCAGCGGGAACGTCTTGCCTATCACAGGCTTGATTTTCCCCGCGCCGTACATCCGAAAAATCTCGTCGAGCTCGTCGCGTAAGACTGACGGCCGCGATTGCAGGGCGCCAAGATTGACTCCGATTATTGAAGCGCTCCGCTGCATTAGTTTCAGCGGATTGAATCGCGGCACTTGCAGTAGCGCGGTAAGCCCTCGAATCAGGCTGCGCTTCCCATCCGGCCCTGCCGCCGCGGACATCCCATAGACCACCAGCCTGCCTCCAACTCCCAGGCACTCATAGCTGCGCGCAAATGATTTCCCGCCGATTGGGTCCATCACCATCTCAATCCCGTCCGGCGCGAATTTTCGTACCGTCTGAACGAAATCGCTCTTTTCATAGTCGATCGCGTGCTCCACCCCGATCTTGCGCAGGTATTCCTGTTTGGAAGGCCCGGCGGTTCCGAAAATGATCAATCCCCGCGCGCGCGCGAGCTGCACCGCCGCGATTCCCACTCCGCCCGCGGCTCCATGGATCAGGACGCGGTCGCCCGGCTGCAAATTGCCCGTGCCGAAGAGCGCGTGATATGCGGTGACGTAATTCCCGGGTATGGCGGCGCCATCCTCAAATCCCATTCCCGAAGGCAGGCGATAGACCCGGCTCATGGGCGCGGCCGCCCATTGTGCATAGGCATTGAAGTTCGTAAGGGCGACGACGGCGTCTCCCGCCTTCAGAGGTTCGCCACCTCCCGGCTTGGCGCCTTCCACCACTCTTTCCACCACGCCGGCCAGCTCCAACCCTGGAATAAACGGAGGCTTCGGCGTGCCAGGATAAATTCCCATTCGCTGAAGCAGATCGGCAAAATTCACACCGATCGCCTTCACCCGAATCAGCGCTTCGCCGGCTTTCGGCTGCGGATCCGGCACCTGCTGGGCCTCCAAAACTTCAGGCGCACCATACCTCCTCACTACCAGAGCCCGCATCTAATCCCCCTCTTGCCGGATTATAACCGGCTCGGTGCCGCTTTCTGCGAACGGACGAAACATCGCGGGGTTTTCCTTTGGGAATCGGCTGCATCCTATCTTAAACTGTTACACTTTGCGCAACGATGAAAGTCCAAATGAGATATAGAGGTCTCACCATTGGCGTGGTACTGCTAGCGGCGGCCTGGGGATGTTGGGCCGCGGCCCGCCCAGCGCCGTCTTCCACTCCGGTTTTGGCGGCCATGCAGGACGAGCTGGATCGCTCGATG
>DATDMO010000198.1:0-2014 GCA_036518755.1 Candidatus Acidiferrales bacterium
AATTTCACCACCGATTTCGAAGGGATCTTCTCGCGAAGCATCACGGGCAAAGCGCAACTCTACCTTGTCCCGACGCTTTCCTTGCACGATCGGCCGCTCGCAATTCCGCAAAGAAATATCGCGGATCCGTTCCCGCTCCAGCCCTGCTCGGCGCCTTTTGCTGCTGATGTCGGCGGAAGGACGGACATCCGGCCCTGCGCCAATACTTTTTCGCTCGGCATCGGGGGCGCCATCGATATCCGGCCCAGTGTCGCTCTGGTCGGCGAGGTCATCCCCACCCTGGTCAACGGCCCGGAAATGGGAATCCACCGCCCCGCCTATTCGTTTGGGATTCAGAAAAAGATTTGGCGGCACGCCTTCACGTTTGGTTTTTCAACCAGCCCGGGAACCACTGTCTCTCAGCGAGCTGGAACCCGAGCCACGATGCTGGGCGACCCTTCAGCGGACACACCCAGCGGTCTGTTTATAGGATTTGATCTGACGCGTCAGATTTTCTGAGAACTCGTGGCAAGTACGCCGCTCCAAGCCGAGGTCAAGCTTGCGCGAGAGGCGCCCGCGGCCGCGCGCCAATTCCGGAGTGGAACTTTGCGCGCGGCGAAGGTCGAGCGCTACGCGCTGACACTTTCTCTTGCGGCGGTTCCAATCTCGATAGCGGTCGCCGAAACACTGCTTGCGGCGGCGATCGTCGTCAGGATGTTCCGCTGTCTGCGTGGTGAAACGCGCGTCCACGTGCCGCGCATCTTCCGGCTTTGGCTGGCGCTTGCCGCGGCTGAGATCCTGGTTTGGTTGCTTTCGCCTTCTCTCCGTGACGGCTGGGGCGAAATCCGCCATTTGCTTCTTGTGGGGTCGATGTTCTTCATTCTCCCCGCGCTCGCTACCGGGTCGGAGCGCTTTGAAGCCTGGAAGGCAGTGTTTCTGAGTTCCGTGCTCGGCTCGCTTTTTCTCATTGGAGACTTCGTCTCCCGCCTCGTCACCTACCGTCGCGAAATCGCGGCCGGAGCGGACGTCAGCTTCTATTTGCGGACGGGCGGCTTGCTGAACAACTGGATGGTCTACGGCACGGTGGAAGTCCTGATCGCGGCCGGATTGTTGAGCTTCTGGTTTGCTTTTCCCGAGCAGCGCCGCCGCTGGTGGCCCGTCATGGCCTTGAACGCCGTCGCAATTATGCTGAGCATGACTCGAACCGTGTGGGTTGTTGTTTTTCTGCTTCTGGCTCTTGAACTCTGGCGAAAACGTTCGCGCTGGTTGCTGATTCTTCCTCTGCTGCCGCTGGGAGTTTATTTCGCCGCGCCCGCAGCGATCCAGTCACGAATAAAGGTTTCGATGCAACCTGCTTATTTTTCGAATGCGGAGCGCATTCAAATGCTCCAAGTCGGCTGGCGCATGGTTCTGGAGAGCCCTTGGGTGGGAATCGGCCCGGGGCGCACGGAAAAGCTTTATCGCAGCTATCTCGAACCTTCCGACCCGGTGCCCAAATATCACGGCCACCTGCACAATAATCTCGCGCAAATGGCCGCGCAATTCGGGATTCCCGCAACTTTGTTCGCGCTGATCTTTGCCGCATTCCTTTACCGCGAGCTTCGGCGCGCGGCGCGATTGGCACAAGGCCGCGAGCAAGCATTTCTGGCGCGCGCGGGGCAGCTCGCCTGGATCGGATTTCTTGCGGCGGGACTGTTTGATTACACCTATGGACATTCGCTGGCTTTAATTCTGGCGGCGTTCGCAATGTTATCGCCGTTGATTGCGGCCGTCCCCGAGTCCATAACAAACTCAGAGATCTTCAAACGACCGTGAAGAGAGTTCACAATTTCGTTTTCGCGGGACTCTTCCTCGGGCTCGTGGGGATTGTCGTGGTCGGAAGCGTAAGACGCTGATTGCGTATGATCCTTTGGACAACCGGGGGAGACTGTGACGATGCGAATTTCACGTTTCAGGCAAGGAATCACCTGGCGCAATTTCGGCGTCGCCCTGGCCGCGGCGTGGTGCGCGACGGTGGTGGTATGGGCAGCGAGGG
>DATDMO010000199.1:0-7861 GCA_036518755.1 Candidatus Acidiferrales bacterium
ACTTCGCTCCGTCAGAGGCGGGGCTCACGCCATTCGCATGGCCAGCACCGAGGTGGGGCGGCACCGCAAGTTCCCAGACGCGGTTAAGCCATTTGCTCGCAGACAACTCCGCTGATTTGTGATAGTTGTGAAACATTTCGCGTCAGCCTGCGTATTAGATCAATGGACGAGCGTAAGACGACCGGGACGATGAGCGAAGCGGATTTGGCGCGGTTGCTGTCCCAGGTCCGGGCGGGCGATTCAGACGCCTGGGGTGAGCTGTATCGCCAATACGCTACGGCGATTTTCAGGTTTTGCCGGCGGGTGCTTCCCGCCCGCGAAGATGCGGAAGACGCGACCACGGAAATATTCATGAAAGTACGCCAGAAACTCGGTACCTACGACTCCTCGCGGCCCTTTACCGCCTGGCTTTACAAAGTTGCCAGCAATCACTGCTGGGATACGCTCCGCCGCCGCCGCATTCGCCAGGACCTGGAAACAGGCGATCTGGATACGCTTCCGCTCGAACATCCCGATCCCAGCCAGATTGAACGCCTGCAGGCCGAGCACACCAGCAAAGAGGTTCGCACCGGGCTGGCCAAGCTCCCCGATCGCGCCCGAATGGCTTTGGCCCTGCGTTACTACGCGGATATGGGTTACGACGAAATTGCGGACACGCTCGGCGTGCGCCGCGCCTTCGTGGGTGTGCTGCTGCTGCGCGCGCGCCATCAGTTGCGCGATGCGCTCACCCAGAGCGGTGCGTTCGGCGCTCTGAAAGCTTCTGCTGGGGGAAAGTCATGAACCAAATCAACGACCATTTCGATGAAGTCACCACGTTGCTCTATCTCGAGCATCAGCTCGATCCCGGCCGCGCCGATGAAGTCTCGGCGCATCTTGCGGCGTGCCCCGCGTGCCGCGGTTTGCTCCACGCCCTAGAGAGCGAAAGCCTCTGGTTGCGAAACGCGCTGGCCGCCGAGGAGGAGGCGGTTCCTTCTTATCTGACCGCCGCACCCCAGCGCAGCGCCACTCGCTGGGGGTGGATTGCTGCTTTCACTCTTGCAACGGGCGGCCTTTATACGCTATGGAGCGGCTTCATCCAACCGTGGTATGCCGAAGCTTCTCAGGCCGGCTTTACGCAGGGAAATTTGCTGACGATGCTTTTCTTTAGCGGCGCCTTTTGGAAAGGATGGGAGTCAATGCGAACCCTCTTGGAATTTTTACCCCTTGCTACATTGGGGGCCATCGGGATCTGGGCGCTGAGGAAACAATGGCGGCACTTCACTCCCATTGCATTTGTGATGGGCGCGCTGATCTTCGCGCTGGCCCTGCCTCCTTCAGCAATGGCCGCCGAGATACATCACGGCGACCCGAGCTACACGCTGCCAGCCGGCCAGGAGGTAAAAACGGATCTGATCGTCGCGGGCGAGCGCGTTCGCATCGACGGTGATGTGGATGGCGACTTGATCGTTTTTTCTCCGAGCGTCACCGTGAATGGCCACGTCAAGGGAGACATCCTCGGATTCGGACAAGAGATCCAGGTAAATGGACCGGTGGACGGCAATGTTCGCGCATGGTGCCAGTCGCTCTCGCTGAATTCCACGGTCGCCAAGAATGTGATGTCTTGGACGGGACGAACTGAATTGGCAGAAAAGGCCACGGTAGGAGGCACGCTCACTACGTTTTCCGGCGCCTCTGAATTGGATGGGCGGGTTGCAGGTGATCTTCTCGCGTACGTTGGCGATCTAGATCTAAACGGCACGCTCGGTGGCAACGCAAACATCCGGGGAGATCGCCTCACCATCGGATCGACGGCTCAGATAATGGGCCAGACAAAGTATCTAGGGCGCCGCCAGCCACAAATCGCCGAGGGCGCCAAGCTCGCGAGCCCGATTGACGTGACCCTCCGCAAGCCCGGCCCGAACTACGGTCGGATCGCCTACTATTGGCATCAGGTGCTTCTCTGGGGCGCGAGCTTTCTGTTCGGAGTGCTGCTGTTGTTTTTGTTTCCGGCATTTTTCGCGCGCGCCGTTGCTACCGCCAACAAAGCGGGAGTGTCGATTGGACTTGGCATTTTGTTGCTGTTTGCGACTCCCATCGTTGCACTGATCGCGTGCATCACCATCGTCGGACTGGGCGTCGGAATCGCCACGCTTCTCACGTACGCGATTGCGGTTTACTCGGCGCAGATCTTTGTGGCCTCGTGGCTCGGAGAGAGAATGATGGGAATTGGATCGGGAATCGGTCCGGCGATTGCTAGACTGGCAATCGGCCTGGCCGTTCTACGCGTGGTAAGGATGGTGCCGTATGCGGGTCCTATCATCGGGCTGCTCATCACGGTATGGGGTTTGGGGGCGCTGGCGTTGGCGATTCATCGGAGCATGCGGACGCAGGCCGTCCCCGCCTGAAAGGCCTTTGGGTACCCCCAGTTCCGGCTGCGTAGGGCCGCCAGGGGCGCGCTTTTTGCGCGGAGTTTTTTCTGGTTTGACGCTTTATTCTGCCTAGTTTGACGCATTGAATCCTTCCAGCTGGAAACAATATGAGGCCCTAAAAGGCCCTGAATCGTCTACAATCGCAGCAGTTTGGGTACCGACTCGCCGCGCTCCCGGCGGACGCAAAGGAAAACTTGTGGACCTGACCCAGCGCTGGCGCGAAATCCGTTCCGGCTTCGAGCGTCCGTTCTGGATTGCAAACACCACCGAAATTTTCGAGCGCGTCGCTTACTACGGCACCACCGCGGTTCTGGCCATCTACCTCACGGAGCAGCTCCATTTTTCGAGCGAGCTTGCCGCGACGCTCCTCGGGATAGCAGGCTTCGTAGTTTATGCTCTTTCGATTCTGGCGGGGACGCTGGCGGATCGCTTCGGCTTTCGGCGCACCTTGATGGCCGCTTACCTGCTTTTGACGGTGGGCTATTTTTTGCTGGGATCGCTTGAGTCGTCGTGGATGGCGCCGCTGCGGAGAAGCGTCGGCGACACGTGGCTCGTATCGATGGTCTTGCTGATTCCGTCGCTGGGTCCGGGATTGGTAAAACCGTGCGTGGTTGGCACGACGGCGCGAGCCTCGACCGAAAACGTCCGCTCGCTGGGCTATTCGATTTACTACACGCTAGTGAACATCGGCGGGGCGGTGGGTCCGCTGATGGCGTGGGCGGTGCGACAAAAACTGGGATGGGGAATCCAGAATGTGTTCCGGATGGCGGCGCTAAGCGTGTTCCTGATGTTCTGGGTGACGCTGCTTTTTTTTCGCGAACCCGGGCGGTTCGAGGAAGTGCGGGTGGCAAGTGTCGGGAGCGCGCTCAGGAATATTTATATCGTTCTGGGAAATATGCGCTACGTTACATTTCTCCTGATTTCCTCCGGCTTCTACATCGTATATTGGCAAATTTTTATTTCCGTGCCAATTTTCATGCGCCGGTTTGTCGATCCGAACGCGGCTGTGGACCGGATGCTCTCGATCGAAGCGGCCACGGTGATCTGCTTTCAGATTCTGGTGACCTATCTGACGCGGAAAATACCCGCGGTACAAACGATCGCGGTCGGCTTCCTGCTCGCCGGGCTGTCGTGGATTCTTCTGGCGGTGCATCCCACGATGTTCATGCTGGGGACGCTGCTCGTGGTACTGGCTCTCGGCGAATTGACGCAGGCCTCGCGATACTACGAATACTGCTCTCGGCTGGCGCCAGCAGAACAGCAGGGGCTTTACATGGGCTATGCGTTTCTGCCGATTGCAATTGGCTACGCAGTGGCGGGACGGCTGGGCGGCTACCTGCTGCACGAGTTCGGCGATGTGCTGCACCGGCCCACGGAGATGTGGTGGGTGATTGTTGCGATTGGAGTGCTGACGGCGGCGCTGATGTGGCTGTACGACCGAATTGTGCAGCCGCGGGCGCAAAGAGAATCAGCGGCAATGGCCAGCGTCCCCTAATTCAGTGACGCCCAGAAACAGAACAACGGATTGTGGGGGCACCCGGGGCTCGAAAACAGGTGGAAGGCGGCGCGACTCTGAACCAGCCGCGTCGCGAGGCTTAGGGCCCGCTTTGATAAACTTCCTATCCTGGAGAGCGCGCGGCTTCTATGGCAGCTTTGGCTGCGTTCAAAGTTGCCTGAGTCTCGCGGGCGATCCTGCCTTTAACGATTAAGCTGAGGAGCTTGGCTTTCAGGCTTGTCGTCGAATAATAATGGCGGATCTCCACCTTGGTCGAAGCATCGCCGAGCTTGTGGAACATGGTTTCCACCGTGTAATCGCCGAGAATCCTACTTATACCGAATGTGTCCTCTGGCAAAGTGGTGACGATCTTCTGTAATTGCACAATTTCGATATCCTTCTCAATGCAGGTATGCTTCCCGCCCGAAAGATGGCATTGATAAGACACGCCTGGTTCGCGGACTGCCTTCCCATCAATAAGATCGACCTTGAAGACACGAGGATGGAACTCTGGGATTTTCGTCAGATCCATGCTGAACGACCACACTGTTTCCAATGGCGCGTCGATGATAACTTCCTGCTTGGATCTAAACTGTGGCCGCAACCCTGCCCCCAAGTACCGGAGTGGCTTCGCCAAGTCACGAGACTACATCGGCGGTCACACATGCCGCAGCACAATTTTCACGCACGGCGTAACTGAGCGTTGCACGAATCTCCGCGTCCCCGGTTCCTGGCGCCGTGACCCGATGTAATTCCTGAGCTTCGTTCAGCGGCCGTCTTTGGGCGAGATTTGGACGTGAAAGCCATCGGGATCGATGAGATTGACCGTCGATACTCCGTCATTCGGCTGAAAGGCAGCTCTCGCTTTGGCATCCGGGAGTTCGTTGTTGATTTTATCCGCCAGGCGTTTCGCAGAATCCTGATCGATATGGTCTATGGAAATGGAGAAATGCGTGATCACGCCTTTTTTCTCGGCTGTTGAATCGACGCTGATGTACCCCACCGGGAAATCCAGATGAATGCCCGTCCCGGCATTCGTTGCCGGCCAGCCTTTTTTCACGCCGAACAATTTTTGATAAAAGACAAAGGAACGCTCGATATCGTTAACCGTGAGTCCAACGTGGTTGACGCCCAAGCCGCGAACAATCGGCGTGGGAGCAGGGGCGGCATCCTGTGCGAGGACCGTCGCCGGCAAGACCAACGCGGCCAGCGCTTGAACAAGATGGCGCCGCGTGATGCCGCCGCGTTCGTATCGGTCGAATAGCGAATCAATCATGGAGTCCATGGGCGTTTCCTCCTTCGGAGGGATGCCTGGGCGACCAGCCGAAATCGAAGAGAGATTCCTCGACGGAGCCCTGCAATCGCCCCGCGCACAAGCCGCGCGAGGAAAAGAGGGTCGGGACTCTCGGAATGACAGAAGGGTTCTTCGACTGCGCGTCGGCATTCGTCCTGCGTCGGCGATGGTATCATGGCGCTGCGACGTTGCGCGCAGAAGCGGGGGTCCCCGGGAGTGCATGAAGCTTGGCCACCCGCGCATTTAACCTCCTATAAAATTGAAGGCTCAAGATGAACGAACAACAAAAGCAGGAGCGGCATTCTGGAGTGCGTGATCAAGAGATCCGTGCGGCACTAGATCAGCATTGGGCCGCGTCCGATGGCAACGATTTTGAATTGGAGCACCTCATCTATCGCGAGGACGCGGTGCTGGAATACCCGCAGTCAGGGGAGCGAACTCGCGGTCGACGCAACATACAGGGCCAGCGCGCCAGTCAGCCGAGCAACAAGCGGTTTTCTATCCGGCGAATCATTGGCAGCGGCGATCTTTGGGTTACCGAATTCATCCTCACATACGACAACAAGCCTTCCTACACCGTGAGCATCATGGAGTTCAAGGACGACAAAGTTGCGCGCGAAACGCAGTACTTTGCCGATCCATTCGCGGCTCCTGCATTCCGGGCTCAATGGGTCGAACGGATGGACTCATAATTTCGAGGCGCGAGTACCTCCTCCGATGGAGGGCTAAAAGATGGATTGGAAATGGTTGGTCCAGTTTGCGCTGCAGGGTAACGGCGATTTGGAACAATATGCCATTCTGCTGGTACGCGTTTCGCTGGGCCTGTTCTTCGCCATTTCGGGGGCAAACAAATTGTTTGTAGCCGCCAGTCGGCAAACGATGTACAAGACGCTCGTCGAGGCCAAAGTCCCGTTTCCCCATCTGATGACTTATTTCGTATCGGGTGTCGAGTTCGTTGGAGGAGCCTTGCTGGCTGTGGGGTTTCTTTCGAGCCTGGCCTCCGGGGCTTTATTGCTCGATATGCTTGTAGCCATCCTCACCGCCAACATTTCCGCCTTGCCTAAAGGGCTTTCGCCTCTTAACTGGCTCGACGACTTCCTCTACCTTCCGGAAGTCCTCTACGTGCTTTTCTTTATCTGGCTGGTCTGCTCCGGTCCGGGAAAGTTCAGCGTCGATTACTGGCTCGCCGGCAAATTACAGAGGTGATCGATCGACGAAGGAGCCTGTCGCCGGTTACTTGCCACACCTGATGGGAGAAACTGGCAGCAGCAGTGCAAGACGGGTTCGGGAAACGGCGGCTTGACAACAGACTAGCGCCATTATACACGTGGCACCTCCAATCGAATTGAGCGCACGGAGGCCAACGATTCATCTGCCGCCGGGAGTGAAGGCCAGGGATTTTAACGACGCCCTCAAGCACTTCGAGGAGCTAGTCGGCAAGGAGTGGGTGTTCACGTCCGATGAGGATGTGGCGCTCTATCGGGATGCGTATTCTCCGCTGTGGGGCGAAGCGGAAGACAGTGTTCCCTCGGCTGCGGTGGCTCCCGACACGGTGGAGCAGGTTCAAGAGATCGTCCGGACTGCCAACCAGTTCTCCATTCCACTCTATACCATCTCGACGGGGCGCAACCTCGCGTATGGCGGATCTGCTCCCGTTCTTTCCGGCAGCGTGGTGCTCGATCTCAAGCGGATGAACCGCGTCCTTGAGGTGAACGAAAAGAACGCCTTCGCTCTGGTAGAGCCGGGGGTGAGCTATTTCGACCTCTACCGCACTATCCGTGAAAAGGGGCTGAAGCTCTGGATCGATTGTCCCGAACCAGGGTGGGGCAGTCCGATAGGCAACGCGATCGACCGCGGCGCCGGAAGTACGCCGCTGCCTTATCGGGACCACTTCGATGCGCACTGCGGGATGGAAGTCGTGCTGGCTAACGGGGAGGTGGTGCGCACCGGCATGGGGGCTCTTCCGACTGCGCAGACCTGGCAACAGTTCAAGTACGGTGCCGGGCCGTTTATGGACGGGATCTTCTCTCAGTCGAACTTTGGCATTGTGACCAAGATGGGATTCTGGCTGTACCCCGAGCCGGAGGCCTGCTTGGTCGGCCGCGCCCGCGTTCAGTATCACGACGACATCATTCCCTTCGTCGAGATCCTGGCCAACCTGATGTACGCCGGCGTGATCAACACGCACTTCGCGATCAGAAGCCCGGTTTTCAATGGGCCTCCCGACGCGGAAAAGACCGCCTTGGATGCCAAGAACGACGGCGGTTCGGCAGAGGAATGGAACCGCTACGCGGCCTCGAAGGGCTTGCACTTCTGGCAAACAGATCTGCACTTCTACGGTCCTGCAAAGGTGGTGGCGGCGCAGTGGGAGCATGTGAAAGAGCGCCTCTCGGCGATCAGCGGCGCGAGCTTCGAAGATGGACCTATCTACCGCTTTCCGCTAAGCGACGCGGAGATCGAGACTCTCGCAGAGCGAGGCGCACTCGGGATTCCGAGCCTGGCTGTCTTCGGCGGCCTGCTCTCGCAGAAGGCGGACGCTCCAGTGACCGGCCACCTGGATATTTCTCCAATCATACCGGTATCTGGCGAAGCCATCCTCGAGGCGCGCCGGGTCTTCGCGCGCACCTTTCGGGAGATGGGCATCGTGCCGCAGAACGGCTACGC
>DATDMO010000200.1:0-5421 GCA_036518755.1 Candidatus Acidiferrales bacterium
CCGCGCGATTCATTCTCGATTGCAATCAGAATTTGGTGCCGTTGATTTTCCTGCACGACGTAAACGGTTTCATGGTCGGCAAGGAGGCTGAGTGGACCGGAATCATTCGCGCGGGCGCGAAGATGGTGAATGCGGTTGCCAACAGCGTGGTCCCGAAGATTACGGTGATCTGCGGCGGCACTTTCGGCGCCGGCCACTACGCGATGTGCGGCAAAGCATATGATCCGCGCTTCATGTTCGCGTGGCCGACGGCGCGTTACGCGGTGATGAGCGGCGAGTCCGCCGCGGGCACGTTGGTGGAGCTGAAAATAAAACAGCTCGAGCGCGAAGGGAAAAAACTGAACGCGGCGAACAAAAAAGAGCTGTACGAATCCATCCACTCCACCTACGAGCATCAGACCGACCCGCGCTACGCCGCGGCGCGATTGTGGGTTGACGCGATCATTGACCCAGCCCACACGCGAGAGGCGTTGATCGAGGCGCTGGAAGCGGCAGCGCTGAATCCGCACGTTGCCGAATTCAAGACCGGGGTTTTGCAAACCTGAGCAAGTGGTGCGTCTGCTCCGAACTCCGAGCTTTCAACTCTGAACGCTGAAGACAGAAAGGACGCGCCAAGATTCGTGACTGACGTAACCATCGTGGAGTGCCCGCGGGATGCGTGGCAAGGGCTCGCGCTACAGATTCCGACCGAGGAAAAAGTGAAATATCTCACGCAGCTTGTGTCGTTGGGCTTCCGGCACATTGATGCGGTCAGCTTCGTGTCGCCGAAGCACGTCCCGCAAATGGCTGATAGCGAAGCTGTGATGCACGAACTGAGCCATGCAAGGCTGCCGTCGGGCGAAGCGCCCGATATTATCGGAATCGTCGTCAACAAGCAGGGGTTCGAGCGCGCGCTTGCGACGCAAGGTGTGTCGACAATCGGCTATCCCTATTCCATCTCGGCGTATTTTCGCCGCGCCAACGCGAACATGTCTCGCGCGGAGTCGCGGTCGCTCGTGGAGCAACTTCAACGCGAGACCAAGGCGGCAGGGCGGAAACTCGTGATTTACATTTCCATGGCGTTCGGGAATCCGTACGACGAACCCTGGGGGCCTGAGATCGTCGAGGACGCGCTGGTGTGGCTGAAGGATGTGGGAGTGCGAACCGTTTCCCTTGCGGACACCGTGGGCTCGGCGTCTCCAGCCGATGTGGCGGATTTGTATCGCGCAGTGAAAGACTGCGTCGCGGGCGTGGAGATTGGCGTGCATCTCCACAGCCGTCCCGAACGCGCCGCGGAAAAAGTGCTGGCGGCGTACGAAGCGGGATGCAGGCGCTTTGATGGCGCGCTGACGGGGCTGGGCGGTTGCCCGTTCGCGGGCGACCAGCTCGTCGGCAACATTCCTACTGAGGCGATACTGACCGCGCTGGCGTCGCGGGGCGTGGCAACCGGAATCGACACAAAGTCGCTGGCCATTGCTTGCGCAATGACGCATGAACTCCGCGAGAAATACGCGCACGAGCCGGAAACAGCAAAACCCAACTAGTTCCCTGCGGCTAGTCGCTACGTGATTCACAACCTTTGATTTTTGCCGCGTTCGGTGCTTATCTGTGTCGGACGCGGTGCGCAAAGAGAGGCTCACCCGATGGGGTATTCGACGCTCGGCTTTCAGTACGACGGTCATGGAATCGTCACGATCACGCTGAATGTGCCGGAGAAACGCAACGCCATCTCGTCGCAGATGGTGGCCGAGTTGCTTGGCGCGTTCCAGCAAGCCGAGGAAGGACCGGCGCGGGTGGTGATCCTCACTGGGTCGGGCAAGGCGTTCTGCGCGGGGATGGATTTGGGCGAGCTGCAAGAGTTGGGGAGAGAAACTCAGGAGAAGAATATCGAGGATGCACGCCGGCTGTCGAAAATGCTGTACCGTTTGTATAGCTTCCCAAAGCCGGTGATAGCGGCGGTGAACGGGCCCGCGATCGCCGGTGGTTGCATGCTCGCGACACTGGCTGATTTCACGGTGGCAGTTCCCGAAGCGAAGTTCGGATACCCGGAAGTGAAACTCGGATTCATGCCGGCGTTGGTGGTGGTTTTTTTGCGCCGACAGATCGCCGATCGTGCGGCGCGAGCACTGCTGCTTACGGGAAGAATCATCGGCGCAACAGAGGCGTACCGGATCGGCTTGGTGGCGGAGATCGCAGCGTCCGAGAAGCTGATGGACCGCGCCCACGAAATTGCAGCTGAATTGATAACGGCCAGCCCCACGTCCATCGCGAGAACGAAGACGTTTATGCTCGGTTTTGACGACGCCGTCTTGCGAGCCGAACTGGAACAGGCGGTCAATGCGAACGCTGACATCCGCTCGACGCCCGATTTCAAAGAAGGAATCGCCTCGTTCCTCGAAAAGCGTTCTCCGAAATGGACGTCGGAATAGGCCTGGCGCGATAGAACCCGATGACCGATTATTCGGAAACCACGATTCGCGTGCGCTATGCGGAGACGGACCAGATGGGCGTGGTCTATCACGGGAATTATTTCACGTGGTTCGAAGTGGGGCGCGTCGAGCTCTGCCGCCAACTGGGATTCGAATACAAACAGATGGAAATCGAGGACGACAGCTTTATCGTGGTGGCTGAGGCGCAGTGTCGCTACAAACGCCCGGCGCGCTTCGACGACCTGCTCGCCGTTCGCACACGACTCGCGAATTCACAGCGCCGCACGATCCGTTTTCGATATGAGATCGTGAATCAAGCCTCGGGTGAGGTGATCGCCACGGGCGAAACCACGCACGTGATCTGCGACGGCCAAGGCCGGCTGAAGTCCTTGCCGGAAAAGTACCGCAAGTATTTTGCGGCGGGCCACGCTGATGGCTCCGCGCATCTAGATGGACAATTCAATCCTACTTCGAGAGGTGACTGATGGGCGCTGCCGATCCCGCTAAAATTGAACGATTCCGCGACAAACTTCGCCAAGAGTGGACCGACGAACAAACGGTTGCTGCCTGGCGGAAATGGAATGACCGACTGAGCGAGTTCACGCGCGAAGTAACTGCCGCAGCTCTCGAGGCAGCCCAGCTGCGCTCCGGAATGCGAGTGCTCGATCTGGCGAGTGGCGTCGGAGATCCGGCGCTGTCGATTGCGGAAGCAGTTGGGGCATCCGGGCACGTTACGGCAACCGACCTCGGTCCCGGCATGATTGCTTTGGCGGAGGAGCTGGCGAAAAAGAAAGGTCTCGGCAACATCGAGTTCCGCGTTGCGGATGTGGAGGCACTTCCTTTTCCGGATGGCTCCTTCGATGTGGTGTCGTGCCGTTTCGGCGTTATGTTTTTCCCGGAGCAGGTGAAAGCGTTTCGCGAATGCCGCCGCGTTTTAAAGCGGGGCGGGCGAGTAGCGTTTGTCGTATGGGGCAAACGCGAGCAGCCGTTCCTGGGCACGACGATCGGCGTGTTAATGAAGTACGTCGAAGCGCCGCCACCCGATCCGGATGCGCCCCATGCCTTCATGTTCGGCGAGCGCGGCCTGCTGCGGCGCCGGCTCGAAGAGGCTGGATTTTCGGATGTGCGAGAGGAAGTACGGACCGTCACCGGACATTGGAAGGGGACGCCGGAAGAGTATTGGCAGCAGTTCACCGAAGTAGCCGCGCCGTTCCGTCCGCTGATCGCGAAGCTCACGCCCGAAACGCGCGCGAAAGCAGAAGCCGAGATTTTTGCCGGTTTAAGGAAACTCTCGTCTGGCAAGGAATTGTCGATGCCGCTTGAGATCGTAGTGGGCACGGGCGTGCGGACTTGACGCGGATTTCAATCGACGGCGAACATCTAACGATCGAGGATTTGCATCGCCTTGCGCTCGGCGATGCGGAGGCTGAGCTATCGGCGGCGGCGCGGGACAAGATGAAGGCATCCCGCGCGGCGATCGAAAAGCTGCTCGGAGCCGGCGGCGCCGTATACGGCGTGAACACTGGTTTCGGCAAAATGGCCGCGACGCGAATCTCGCCGGACGAAATTAGCCAGCTTCAGCTCAATCTGGTGCGCAGCCACGCGTGCGGAGTCGGCGCGCCGCTCGGCGAGCCTGCCACGCGCGGCATGCTTGCTTTGCGCGCCAATGCCATTGCCAAAGGATTTTCCGGCGTGCGCCCCGTTGTCGCGGAGACTCTGATCGCGATGCTCAATCGGCGCGTCCATCCCGTAATTCCTTCGCAAGGTAGCGCCGGCGCTTCCGGCGATCTTGCCCCGCTCGCGCACCTCGCGCAGGTGGTGATTGGCGAAGGACAAGCGGTGTTTCAGGGCCGCACGATGCCCGGCGGCGATGCGATGCGTGCTGCGGGAATTGCTCCGCTTGCCCTCGAAGCCAAAGAGGGCTTGGCGTTGCTCAACGGCACGCAAGCGATGCTTGCGCTTTTGACGCTTACGCTCCGTGAAGCCGAAATTGCGGCGGACACAGCCGATGTGGCAACCGCTCTTTCTTTGGATGCGCTGCGCGGCAGTCCCGCTGCGTTCGATACGCGCATTATGCAAGCGCGGCCGCACGCCGGCGCTGCGATTGCTGCGCGCAACATCGAGCGGCTGAATGGCGGCAGCGAAATCCGCGAGTCTCACCGTTCGCCTGATGTCGACCCGCGCGTGCAGGATCCATACAGCCTGCGCTGCGCGCCGCAGGTGCATGGCGCCGTGCGCGACTCACTCGCGCAAGTGCGCGCAATGGTCGCGATCGAAATCAACAGCGCAACGGATAATCCGCTGGTTTTCGCCGAACCGGGCGACGTTCTCAGCGGCGGCAATTTTCACGGCCAGCCGCTGGCGATGGCCGCCGATCAGGTGGCCGTCGCCCTCGCGACCCTGGCCGGAATCTCCGAGCGGCGCATCGAGCAGATGACCAACCCGCAGACCAGCATGCTGCCGGCGTTTTTGGTGCGCGAGGCAGGGCTCAATTCCGGGTTCATGATTTTGCAAGTTACGGCGGCCGCGCTTGCAAGCGAAATGCGGGCGCTCGCATCCCCGCATTCGGTCGGCTCGATTCCTACTTCCGCCAATCAGGAAGACTACGTCTCGATGGGCATGGGAGCCGTGCGCCGTCTCGCGCCCATGCTCGCCAATCTGCAGAACATCCTCGCGATCGAACTGCTAGCCGCCTGCCAGGGTATCGATTTTCTTGCACCGCTGCGACCGGGACTGGAAGCGCGCACGGCCTACGACATCGTGCGGTCGCTATCGAAGCGTGTGGATTCCGACCGCTCGCTCGCACCGGATATCGAGGCGCTTTCGGCCGCGATTGAAAGCGGCAAGTTCAGCGAACTGATCCGTTAGCCCCTGCCAGCGAGCGCTGCAAAAACTTTCCGAAGCGATGGCCCGCGATGTAACTGAATGGCGCAACTCCCATCGAGTAATGGCCGCACGGTAGCGGGAGGCTCTCAAACCCAATTTGCTCGCCGCGCAGTTTATCCAGGAGCGC
>DATDMO010000201.1:0-3119 GCA_036518755.1 Candidatus Acidiferrales bacterium
CAAGCGACCGGGTACGTCGTCGGCGACAGTGTTGCCCGCGTCGTCAACTAACCTAACTTGATAGCTGCGCACAGGTTTGCCCGTCACACCCGGCCGAATGTCATCGACGCGGTTTGAGATGTAGATGTGGCCGACCTCCGTCGAGCCGATGCCCTCAATGATCGGCAGCCCGGTTATCGCAAGCCACTCGCGGTGCAGTTCCGGCGGCAGAGCTTCGGCAGCGGAAATGCAACGGCGGAGTGAGCCGCAATCTTTGCGATTCAACAGGCCCGAAGCCAGGAACTGCGCGTAAAACGTGGGCACAGCGCCGAGGACAGTGGGCCGGCATCTGCGGAATAGTTCGATCACACTCTGCGGAGTAGGACGTTGATCGTCGAGGATCGCCGTCCCACCGACAAACAATGGACCGATCATGCCGATATTCATACCGAAGGAAAAACACAGGCGCGCAACGCTAAAAAAGGCGTCGTCCTCGGTCACACCGAGAATTTCGACCATATAGAATTGGCTGATGACCGCGATGTCACCATGGGCGTGGACGACGCCCTTAGGGAGACCCGTGGTGCCTGATGAGTAGAGACAGAAGCAATCGTCTTCGGCTTTCGAAGATACCGCGTCGAGACGAGATGAGGCCTTGCGCGCCAGATTCATAAGCGATTCGCTGCCTTGGTCAATGGGCATTACCACTTTGGGTCGGAGCGGACACGCGCCAAGGGCAGCGTCGAGAGTGGTTGTGAATTCCTGTGAGTAGAATAGTGCTGAACATTTCGAATGTTGAATGATGAATTCAAAGTCGCTGGCGGGTGCGAGTCCATTCAGTGGAACGGGAATCATCCCGACCTTGACGGCCGCCCAGAATAAATAAAAGAATTCAGGGCAATCTTTGACAACCATCAAAATCCGCTCGCCCCGCCCGATTCCCAAATTCGTGAGTGCGTTACCGACCCGATTGACTGTCTGGAGCAGTTCGGCGTAGGTTACTTCCCGGTTGAGGGTCCGAATCGCCACGTGGTTGCCGCGCCCTTCGGCGATGTGACGGTCTATGAAGTATTCGGCAGCATTGAATGGCTCTGGAAAGCGGAGCCGCGGTATTCCTCCTTCGTCAAATTCCACCGCTAGACTCATCGTCGGCCTCCCACAGAGCGCGACTCAACTAACCTATTCATTCGTCGGCTTAACAGATGTGACTCGCATCACGCCGGTCCGTGACTCTTGTCACGGGGGCCGCAAACGGGACGAGAGTACTTTCGGCAATCGCCGGGAAATGCTTGACGGCTTTGGCGCATCAGTTCAGGCTAGTCATCCGTCACGTGAGACCAGCTTATGGTTACGAAGATGAGCTCTTTCGGTACGACGCAGTCCATGAACTCTGCTCCGGCGGGCTTCGATGCGGCGCGCGACCTACCAAAGGGCTTTCTTGATTTCCTGCTTCCCCTCGCTCGGGCATTCAACACACGTCAGCGCGACCTGGTCGAGAAGCGGGCCGCTGCGCTCGCTGCGGCACATCGGGGTCAGCAGCCAGATTACTTGCCCTCCACGCCTGCGACACAAGAGAGCTGGAAAGTCGAACTACCCGCGTGGTGCGAGGACCAACGAAATCAGATGACCGGTCCGGCCGATGATGCCGAACTGGTTGTCAAGATGCTGAATTCCGGCGCGCCGGGCGTGATGCTCGACCTTGAAGATTCGACGGCCAACACTTGGCCGCATCTGATGCAGGGCGTCTCGAATATTCTTTCCGCGCTCCGCGGTGAGTTGACTTACCTCGATCGTAAACGGGACTGCACGGTCGCGATTCAGCCAAGCAAGTCAACAATCTTCACGCGCCCACGAGGATTGCATATCCATCAAGGTGGCGTGATTCCTGGCGAAATAATTTCGGCCGCACTATTTGATGTGGCGCTGGTGACGTTTCAGGTTGAGTCGGCGTGGCTCAAGCATCCGCTGACATTTTACATCCCGAAATCGGAGTCGGCGGAAGAGGCTCTCTGGTGGCGCGATGTTTTCCAAACCATCGCCCAGACGAAAGGATGGCCCAAGAACTCAATCAAGTGCATGGCGCTCGTTGAGTCGCATCCGCTCGCTTACCAGATGGAGGAGTTTGCCTACAACCTGCGTGACCACATCCTGGGACTGAATCTCGGCCGCTGGGACTACATGGCTAGCCTGATCCATTTCAATCTTCCTAATCCGCGATGGGTTCTGCCAGACCGCAATACCATTCCGCACAATGTCGCGTTCTTCCAGAATCTCCGAAATCGGATCCCGGAGATTTGCCACAAACACGGAATGCTTGCCATTGGGGGAATGACGGCGCTTTATCCCAGTCGCGAAAATGCCGAGTTGAATGCGCGGGCACTCGCTGTACTCGAAGAGGATAAGAAAAACGAGGCGATGTGTTTGATGGATGGAGCGTGGACGGGTCACCCGGATCAGAACGCTATTGCCGTGAAACAGTTTCCAGCCCCGAATCAGCTAAACGCGCGGCCGACCGATCCCGACCCGCGCCCTAACCTGCGGCCAGTTCCCGCGGGTGTCGGCAAGCAAACGCTCGCCGGCACGCGTGCGGCTGTTCGCACTGTAATCCGATACCGCCAAGGAGTACTCGCCGGACGCGGAGCAAGCCTCCTAGACGGCTACATGGAAGATCTCGCGACCGATCGTATCTACCGACTGATGATCGCGCAGCGAGTGCGCCATCGCGATGTTATCCGCATCGTGGACGAAAACGGCCAGCCGGTCCGGCATTCTCCCGAGTTCGTCACGAACCTCTTTGACGAAGAGCTTGATCGTATCTTGCGAGAGCTGCCGGCAGACAAACCTTCGGAGACGACTGAACAGTTCAAGCAAGCACGAGCGATGAGCGAACAAATGATAGTCGCAGGCGAGTTTAATCCGAAGTGAATCCGTGAGCGTCGACGATTCCGACCGGGCAGAGGTGGGTTTCGAGTGCTGGGAGTGCGGGCCAGCGCGATTGTACGAGACATCAAACGAGGCCAGGGAATGGGCGTGGAGATCTGGAGAACCAAAGAAAACGCTGAGAGATATGCCAAGGGGCAAGGTCGGCAGGTTCTCGAGGCAATGAGACCCTTGCTTCAGAAGATGTCGGCGATTCGTTC
>DATDMO010000202.1:0-3743 GCA_036518755.1 Candidatus Acidiferrales bacterium
CTTTGTCATCAATGTAGATGATGCCTCCGCCGATCATCGCCGAGACGAATATTGCCAGCACGACGGAGCCGGCAAGCAGATACTGGATGTAGGGGACGTAAGGATAGAGCTCGACCACCGAGAGGGTCACCTGATGGGGCACTCGCACCGGGACGGGGCTTACGTTATATGCCCCCACCAATTCCGTGAACAGGCCCTCGAGCGCGGTCGAGGCAAAATTATCGGTGTTGTCCTCGATCAGCGCCACCTGAGGTGAGGTCTGCTGGAGCGTGCGGCGCGAGAACTCCGGCGGGATGTTGAGGATTCCGTTGAGCCGCCCATTGCGTAGATCCTGAAGCGCCTCGCGAGGATCCGAGTAATCCACCACTTCGAACGTCTGCGCGTTCGCTTCGATTGCGCCGAACATTTCGCGCAACTTGACGCTGGGGAGCAGCCGGTCCTGATCCACCACGCCGACCTTCAGATTCTTGATCTTGCCGCCGAAGGCGTAACCCAGCACCACGAGCTGGATGAGTGGAAAGACCATGGACACCATCATCAGGGCCGGGCTGCGGAAGAATTTCCGCAGATCGCGTTCGATGATCGCCCAGGTTCGGTGCATGCGTCTGATCCCGCGCGTCTAGGGCGCGCCCTTCTTATACATGAAGCTGACGTCGTATCTGCCTTCCTGTAATTCGTCGCGCAACTGGCGGCCCGTGTAGTGCGTGAAAACGTCGTCGAGCGTCGTGCTTTGCACCGAAAGCGAGGCCACCGTGATGCCCGCGTGGCGCGAGGCCTCCATCAATTCCATCATCGTGCGCGGGCCATCATTCGAGGCGATGCGATACACGCTGTCATGGGTCTGGACGCTTCCCACTCCCGCCAGGGTCTTCAGTGTCTCCTCCCAGCCCTCCGGGACTTTGGAGAAACTCACTTCCAGAAAGCTCTCGGCGGGAATGGAGGCTTTCAACTTCAACGGGGAATCCAGCGCCATCAGCTTGCCGTGGTCCACGATGGCGATCCGATCGCAAAGCTTGTCGGCTTCGTCCATGTAATGGGTGGTCACCAGGATGGTCAACTCGCGGTCCTGCTTCAGGCGCGTCAGCATGTCCCAGACGCCCATGCGCGAGGTGGGATCCAGGCCCGTCGTGGGCTCGTCGAGGAAAAAGATTTTGGGCTCGTGAACCAGGCCGCGTGCAATCTCCAGCCGCCGCCTCATGCCGCCGGAAAGGAACTTGACGGGCTTGTCCGCCCAGGGCAGCAGCTCTACCGTTCCGAGAAGCTCCTTGATGATCTTGATGCGGCGCTCGCGCGGGACACCATAGAGCTTGGCGAAAATGCTCATGTTCTCTTCAACCGACAAGTCGAGGTCGGAAGTGGACGCCTGGGGAATTACGCCGATGACGCGGCGGACCTCGTCGGCGGAATGAACGATGTCGAATCCCGCCACGCGCGCCGCGCCGGAAGTCGGCGGCAACAACGTGGTGAGCATGCGAATCAGCGTGGACTTGCCTGCGCCGTTCGGCCCCAGCAGGCCGAAAATCTCGCCCTCGCTGACCGAGAAGCTGATCCCATCCACCGCCGTGAAGCTGTTAAAACGCTTCGTGATATGTTCGACTTCGATCGCGGCCATGAGAACTCCCGGAGCGAATATCGTCGATCGGCGGCTGGTGCGCGAGCTATTTCCCGCTGCCGACCGGGACCGTCACGAACGCCGTCAGCCCCGGGGCCAGCTTCCGCGCGCGATTGTCCACGCGCAGCCGTACCTCGAACGTCTTGATGTCACGCTTGGTGCGGCTGACATCCCGTTGGGTGGCGTAATCGGTATCCACGCCGCGAAAATAAACCGTGCCGGTTTCTTCGAGCCCGGAGGGAAATCGCACTTCGAACCTGTCGCCAACGCGGATTTGGTCGATGGAAGTCTCCTCGACGTCGGCGCGGACCCAGAGATTATCGGGATCGTAAAGCACCACGACGGCCTGGCCCGGGTTGACGACTTCCCCCTCCAGCGCGGCGCGAACCGCCACGAGACCATTGATTGGCGAGCGGATTTCCGTGTAGCCCAGCCGTACCTGCGCCGCCTGGTCCTGCGCCTGCGCCGCATCGTACTGGTGCCGATTAGCGGCGAGTTGGCGTTGGCGCATCGCCACCTGCTCGGCGTTCGAGCGCGCCAGCGCCACCGCCGCTTCCGCTGCCTGTACCTGTTTGCGCAGCGACTCGACATTGGCTTCCGAAGCAGCCATCGCGGTCCGCGCCTGGTCTTCCGCCTGAGCTGAGACGATGCCCTGCGTGTACAGCCCGTGAGTGCGGTTAAAATCGGACCGTGCCAGCTCCAGATTCGCCGCGGCCTGCTTTTGCTGCGCCTGGGTGGCAGCCAGAGCCGCCTCCGCTTGATGAATCTGATCCCGAGTTTGAAGCTCCTGATAACTCAGCGCCGATTCCGCGACCGCCACCTGCGCGCTCGAACTCTTCATCGTCGAGGCATAATAGGCCTGGTCGGCCATCAATTCTTTGGGCGCAATGAGCGCGAGCAATTGCCCGCTGGAGACATTGTCTCCTTCTTTTACCGCAACCTTTTCCAACCGGCCGGCAATCTGCGAGCTGACAACCACCTGGTCCGTCGTCACGATCCCGGTCAGAACGATTCCCTTCGATCGGAGGCGGGTTACATAAAACACCGCAACACTCGCCGCGACCACCAGAATGAGGATGACGCCAAAAGCTTTCCGGCTCATGATCAGCACGCCTCCGGATGTCGAAAAAAGCCGTATCGAACCAATTCGAGAATTTCTTTCTTCCTTCGCGCAAGTTGCGCGCGGGAATACAGGTCCACTTCCGCCATCTTGCTGAAAACCGGCGCCATGAGGAAATAGAAATTCGTCAGGGCGATGAGTGAAATGACGGCGTGGCCGGGATCCACAGGGCGGAATTCTCCCTGTTCAATGCCCTGCAAGATCAGACGGATCAATTTCTGTTTCATGGGAAAGGAATATTTTTTCATCAGGCGTTCGAGGATGCTGCCGCTCGATAGCATCAGCCGCGGCCACAACCGCGCGATACCCGCCCGGCGGCTCACGACATCGAAATGCATACTGACGAAGTCGAGCAGCTTCGAGCACGCCGATCCCTCGCGTGACAGAACCTCCATCGCACGGCTGTTGAAGTCTTGCAGGTGATTCTCGAGAACGGCCTCGTAGAGGTCATCCTTGCTTTTGAAGTAATAGTAGAGCAGCGCCTTGTTGACGCCCGCCGCAGCGGCGAGGGCGTCGGTCCGGGCGCCTTCGAGGCCAACCTCCGCGAAGATGCGCTCCGCGGCGCTAAGGATCGCCTCACGGGAGCTCAGCCGTGCAAGTCCACGGGTTCGCGTTTTCACAGCGCGCGCCTTCATAGACAATTTAACTAACCGGATAGTTAAATTATCACGTCGCGCGACGCGCTGTCAATATCCCCAAGGGTTTAGCCACGGGCCTATTCGCGCGGTCAACTCCTCTCAAGTTTTCCACAGAAAAATCGCCGCGGGCCGCGACCTTTCGCCCGATGAATCATCAGTATGGTAGAATGACCGGACAGTCATTCTGAAGTCAGGGGTTCGAAGTTCATGCAAACTGCCGCCAAAACCAAGAAGGAAGTCGTCACGGAATTTCGCACCGCTGAAATCCTGGCCGCCGCGCACCGCGTGTTTGCCGAGAAGGGATTCCACGCGGCGACGATCGACGAAGTCGCCAAGGCGGCGAATGTCGCCAAGGGCACGGTCTATCTCTATT
>DATDMO010000203.1:0-3796 GCA_036518755.1 Candidatus Acidiferrales bacterium
AATACCCACCGTTCGTATAGCTGGATATACGCATTCAATCAGTACCTCGCCGCCGAGGGCTACATCGTGCTGTCAGTCAACTATCGCGGCGGTACCGGGTATGGCCTTGACTACAGAGAAGCCGATAACCTCGGCCCCGGCGGCAGCAGCGAGCTCAATGACCTCCTGGGCGCCATCACCTATCTGCGAGGCCGACAGGACGTCGACTCTCATCGATTAGGCATCTGGGGGGGGAGCTATGGCGGGCTGATGACGGCCCTCGGTCTCGCGCGCGCCTCAGATGCACTCGCGGCCGGTGTCGATTATTCGGGCATCCATGACTTTTCGACGTTGCTGTCCTCGCTGGGCGAGCCTATCGGCGGAAGCGATGCGAACCGCCGGGCGGTGGAATCCTCCCCCATCGCGACCATCGACCAGTGGCACTCACCCGTGCTGCTTGTGCAGGCGGACGACGACCGCGTTGTACCCTTCCAGCAGGCCGCCGAACTCATCGAAGGCTTGCGGTCGCACGACATCGACCATGACGTAATCATGATTCCGAACGAGATTCATGACATGGCACGCTATTCATCGTGGATGACGTTGTTCAAGGCGGCGGATGTGTACTTCGATCGGCATCTCGACAAGCGAAGCGCGCCCGCTCCGTAAGCAAGTCCATTACTGCGGTTTTGATCGAGGGTGTATGGGCCCTCCGCTTAGTTTTTGAAAAAACGAGCAGCACGAGTCGTTCGAAGTTATGGAGAGGAGTTCCACATGAAGAAGATTCTGACTCAGTACGCGGTGTGCGCGCTCGCGGTCGCTCTGACGGTGCCGTTGGCGCGGGCGCAGTCGCAGCCGGCAGGATTGCAGGCCGCCTTCGCAAAAGATGCCGGAACGCTTTCCGAAAAATTCACCGGACTCGCGCGCGTTATGTCGGGCAAGTACGACTGGAAGCCCGGTCAGGGCGTTCGCTCCGTCGGCGACGTGTTTAACTTCATCGTTAAGGAGAACGGCATCCTCGTCCGCGTGCTCTCGGACACACCGAATACGGGGGAAAAGCCCGTGCCCATCACCGATCCCGAGAAAATGCAAGAAGCTCTGAAGGCTTCTTACGTCAATCTGCAAAAAGCGATTACGGGGCTTTCCGACAACGACCTGCAGGCGCCGGTGAAACTGTTCGGAAGAGACATGACGAAGCAGAGCGCGCTTATGCTGATTCTCGAAGATCAACACGAGCATCTGGGGCAGTCGATAGCGTACGCGCGCAGCAACGGCGTGGTTCCGCCCTGGTCCAAGTAAGACCGCCCCCTTTCAGCTAGCAATTGCTGTTGTAGGGCTCAAATAAGTGTCCGGCGGGTGCTTCCGGGTGTTAGCCGAGTAGAGATATATCACAACAGAGAAGAAAAAATGATTAAGACTATTATCTTATCCATGTGTCTCGCAGCTTCCTCAATTTCGCTTAATGCACGTGCCCAGGATGTTAATGCGGGTGCCAAGGATGAGCGCGGGTATAGCTACGGCCCGGTCACTGAGGTGGACTACATACACGTTGAGTACGGGCACTTTGAGGAGTACATGGCATGGGTGACTTCGACATGGGTGCCGACCATGGAAGCCGCGAAGAAAGCCGGGCTGATCATCGGGTACAAGGTCTTCCAGGCCTCTCCAAAATCACCGGATCAGCCCAATGTGTATCTCGAGATTACTTATAAAAACATGGCGGCTTATGCCGGGGACATCGGCGATCAAGCCGACGCGTTTGAAGCAGTGACCGAAAAAGTAATCTGTAACAGCGCGTGTCAGAACCAGGCCAGAGTGCACCGGAATGAGTTCAGAAAAGTTCTTGGCACTGAAGTGACTCGTGAACTTATTTTTAAGTGAAATTGTCATACGTGCCCAAAGAGCGCGCGGGGGTGATGGCGGGTGTCGCCGGCCTGGCGGTACTCGGGACGACCGCAACGCCGGCGGGGACGATCGCCGAAAGTGTGCTAGCGCCGGATGCCGGCTGTGCGTTGCCGTCGGAACCCCAGGGCATTCTCGCCGCGCTCGATGCGGCAATCACCGGGCGCGCGGACAAGGATCGAGCCTGCATGAGGGCCCTGTTAATACCCGAAGCGCGCATGATCTTCGTTTCACTCGGGACGGGCGGAGCGCCAACCTATAGGATCAGACCTTGGACGCGGGCCCGGCGATGTCAGGAGAATTTCTATGACGCCGGAAATCATGCGCCAGTATCTGGCCGCGCACGCGCCGGAGCTCGAGGTCGTCGAGCTGCCTGAGGCGCATACGACCGAATACATTTCGCGCGGGTGGAAAGTCCTACCCGCTCAGGTGGCCGAGACGCTGACATTGCGCGTCGGTGAGGACGCGATCATCGTGGTGACCTGCGGTGACTCGAGGCTCGACAGCCGCAAAGTCAAGGAGGAACTTGGCGGCAAAGGCCATATGATGCCGGGATCCGAGGCCTCTGAGATCACAGGTCATTCTGTGGGCGCAATCACGCCGCTCTGCCTCGGTTCCTTACTGCCCGTATTCTTCGACATTGGGCTAAAGCGTTTCGAGGAGGTCGTGACCGCTGGGGGCTCGACCCACGCAGCTATCCGAATCCCGCTCACTCGATTTGCCCAGCTCACCGGGGCCACGTGGGTCGATGTCTGCAAAGAGATGTGAGCCAATGGAGAACGGGCTCCAACGACCGTTCAATGCACATGTAACTTGCCAACGATGGAAATTCCACCTTTATCAGTTCCACTCAGGAAAGGACGATGTTCAATGTCAACGTTTTCTTTACAAATGCTGCGGGCACTATTTTTAGCGACGATTCTGGCCGGCTCGTAAAGCTGATACCGAGAAGGAGACCTCGTGGCCACAATTCAAACTGCAGCCGACTGGCAGAAGGAGTGGTTCGAGATTGCAGATGCAACGTACTTGAACACCGCAGCCCATGCGGCGATGCCCCGCGTGACCCTGCGCGCGGTGCAAGCGTCGATTGAAGCCAACAAGTTTCCGCATCACCTGGACGACGCCGTTTTCTTCGAAGCGCCAATTCGGATTCGGGCGTCCCTCTCGAAAATGATTGGGGCGAAACCGGAAGAAATCGCGCTCACGACCGGGGCAAGCACCGGCCTTGCGACCGTGGCCCATTTCCTGAGGTGGAAGCCGGGTGATGAGGTTATTACGGCCAAGGGAGAATTTCCACTGCAATATGCCACCTGGAAACCCATGGAAGAACGCCAGGGCGTGAAATTCAAAATCGTAGCGCCGCGAGACCGCTTCATCACGGCAGATGATCTAATCCACGCGCTGACGCCTAGAACGCGCGTCGTTTCCGTCAGTCATGTGCGCTTTGACGACGGGTCGCTGTTGAATGCGGCCCGCGTGGCTGGGGCATGCCACGCCCAGGGCTCGCTATTTGTGCTCGATGTAAGCCAGTCTTGTGGGGCGGTACCGATGGATGTCAACGAGCTTGGCGCCGATTTTTTAGTCTGTGCTGGATACAAATGGCTCCTTAGTCCCTATGGCACGGGATTCTTTTGGGCGAAGAGCGAACACCTGGACAGTGTGCGTCCAGGTCCATTTTATTGGACGGCCCAAGGCGCTGAAGATGATTTTTTTAAGTTGAATTTTGTCGATCCCGCACCATCCCGCAGTGCCAAGCGCTGGGATGCGGCGGAAGCGGCCACTTATTTCAATTTCAACCTGGCGGCCATGGATGCCTCGTTGAATTTTGTCTTGCGCGTCGGGCCTGAGCTGGTGCGCGAACATAACCGGAAATTGATGGAGTTCTTATTCGAACACCTCCCTAAACACTGCGTTC
>DATDMO010000204.1:0-3613 GCA_036518755.1 Candidatus Acidiferrales bacterium
TCCGTCCATTGCGATCGACTACCGGCGCTTGCAGAAGTTCCGCGAGCTCGATCATTCCGGCCAGTCCCGCAGGAGTGCGCGCCACGCGATCTGTGACCAGAACCGGACTCTCGGCCGCCACCAGAAGCCGCGCTACTTCGGCTACCGCTCCAGAATCTCCCGCTGGAGGCGAGTCCATCGTCAGTTTGGGAATACTCAGCGGAGCGCCGTCTGGCACCGCATCTTCCTGCAACTCATGCCCGGCCACCAGCGCCACCGGCATCATGGGAGGGGTAGTGGCGATTTTGTACGCGCGCACCGCCGACTCGGCAAAACTTTGCAGCGAGATGGGCTGGTCGTCCCACTTCACGAAATCGCGGATCATGGCCGCTGGGTCTTGCGCGCTGTGCGTCCAATCCACTTGCCCGAACCGCATCGCCGCGTTATCGAAATTCCCGAGGATGATGTAGACGGGAACGCGGTCGCAAAACGCGTCGTAAATTGCCATGGACGCGTGCTGCAATCCCACCGTGCCGTGAACGCAGACCAGCAGCGGCTTTCCTTCGATCTTCGCGTAACCGTGTCCCATGGCCACGGCGGATTCCTCGTGGCAACAGGTGATGAATTCGGGATTCTTGTTCTCGCCGTAGTTGATGAGCGACTCGTGCAAGCTGCGAAACGAATTGCCGGGGTTCGCGCAGAGGTATTCGAAATTCAGCGTCTTCAGAGCATCAACCATGAAGTCGGAGCCGGGCCGATCAACGGTTACGACGTCAACGTGAGACGCCGCGTCCGCCAGAGGTGGTTTCGCCAATGTTGGCGCGGTGGCATTGCCATGCGGCGCGTCAGGAGCGGCCGATGCCGCGTGGCTCGCAACGGGATTGGCTGCCAGCGCGGCCGCGGCCGCCGTTCCTGCGGCGGCAGCTTTCAGAAAATCGCGCCGGTTCACCGAATCGTCTTTGCGCTTTCTCATGGCCGCACCTCCTTGCTCCTTGCTTCGACCGGAAAGATTACTCCCATCCGGGATTTCCTGCACCATTCAGTTCGCGGACCGCCGCGCCGCCCTGCGCTCCGCCACCCAGCCCAGGAAGCGCTCCATGCGCGCGCGTTCCCGCCACATCAGCCGAAAGAATTTACTTGCGTCGAGTTCGGCGGCTTCGTGTCCGAAAAACGTCTCCAGCCGCCATTGAACGTACGCCGATTTCCAGGGGCGGAGCCGGTGGCCCTTGGCGATGATCCAGTAATATCGCAAAGCATTGAACATACGATCCGCATTTGTAACACCGGCGGGACTCCCACGCTACCCTGGAAGTGGTTTGCGAGCCGCCATCCAGAGGGAGTCGCTGGTGGGGAGGCGGTCCGAAAGGGGCCGCGGGAGCGGCTCGAATCCGGCAAGGCGAAGCATTTGGTCGAGCGTCCGCGGGGTGAAGTAGTTACAGTGCGCGGGGATGTGGTACCCGCACCATTTCTCGCCGCGGATGTGGCGATTCCAGCTCGCGTAGTTGGGCGTCTTGAGGACGGTGATGCCGCCCGGCTTCAGAACCCGAAACGCCGCGCGAAGGCCGGCCAAGGGGCTCCATTCGTGCTCGATGTAGCCGAATTGTGTGACTAGATCGAAAGAGTTCTCGCTGCAAACTCGATCTATTATTTGAGTCACCGGGCCTTCCAAAATCTTGCCGGACGGCAATTTTTGCCGCGAAAGCTGCACTCCACGCGGGCTCATCTCGATTCCAGTCACATCAAAATAGTTTGCGGCAAGCACCAGAAAGCCACCGTCGCCGCAACCGAAATCAACCAGCTTTCCTTCCCTCTTCCACCGCAAAGTTTGGGCGAGCATGTGGCGATTGGTGTTGGGGCGCAAAGGGCGCAAGAGGCGCGAAAGAAACAGCATGACCGGCTGCTTCTGCTTGCGGCGCGCAACTTCCTTGGCGTACTCCTGGAGCCAATCGTAATTTTCCGCCTGCGCGGAATAATCGATTTCGCTCGCGAGGAAGACCATCGCGCAACGCAGGCATTCGACAATTTCCCACTCGTCGCGCCGCAAAACCGTTTTCCGATCTATTGCGGCACACAACGGGCAAGGGCGAGCTTTCGCGACGAGCGAATGAGGGTCCGCACACATAGCTGGCAAGATTCCCAAAGAGCGCCGAAATTACCAAGCGAAATAAAATATGCGCCGCTTCCAGATGGCGGGAATCGAGTAGAATATTTCGGTAAGGTTTTGACCAGCCGCGGGAACGCCCAGCTCCCGCACCCAATTCCGATTTCGTTACTCACATCTATTTTCGGGGGGAATCATGAGGGTCGCACGCTTTCTGGCATTCATCACCTTGGCCACAATCCTGCATTCGGCGGCCCTGGCGGACACGGTAACGATGAAGAATGGAGACCATCTGACAGGCACGATCGGAGAGTCCGACGGCACAGCGGTCACGATTCATACGGATTATGCGGGAGACGTTAAGGTGAAGTGGTCCGCCGTCAAAGAAATTGCGACGGCGAAACCGATGTTCGTGGTGACGTCGGACAAGAATGTCGTCAGCGGAACGATCGCCCCGGAAGGCGACCATCTTGTGGTCCACACCACTCCAGAATCGGCTGTCGTGGTGCCTCTGGCGAAAATTACGGCCGTGCGTTCGGCCGAGGGGCAGCAAGCGTACGAAAAGATCATGCATCCCGGCTTGTTGCACGAATGGAAGGGCAGCGCAACGGTGGGCTTCGCGCTCGCGCGCGGTAACAGCGACACCACCGACCTCAATTCAGGGGTTCGACTGAACCGCAAGACGCTCTCTGACCAAATCAAACTGTATGAATCCTCGGTATACGCCACAAGCGGCGCCACGCCCCTGTCGCCGGGCTCAGGCGTGACCGCCAACGCGATCCTCGGAGGTGCGCGGTACGACCGGAATATTACGGACAAGATGTTCGCTTTCGGGAGCGCGGACTTCACGCACGACCAATTGCAGGACCTGACTCTGCAGTCGATCTATACAGGAGGCCTAGGCTGGCACGCGATCGCTCGTCCAAAAACGACGCTCGACGTTTTCGCCGGCATCAACTACACGCGTGAGATGTACAACGCGGGCGCTGCGTCGATTGTTACCTCCAGCCTCAACCGAAATCTTCCAGGGATCACAGCCGGCGAAGACTTCACGCACAAATTCGGCGGGGCTTCGACCTTTACGGAGAACTTTACCTTTTACCCTGACCTGAGCGACATCAGCCAGTACCGGTTTTCGCTGGACGCGGGATGGTTGACAAAATTCAACAAATGGCTGGGCTGGCAAATCGCCCTGGCAGACCGCTACATCACCAACCCGCCAATTTTGGGCGCGAGGTCGAATGACTTCATCTTGTCGACGGGGCTTAACCTGAGCTTCGGCCAGTAACTTACTCGCCGGAGAAATCCTTCCTCGATGTGCCTCCTCGCGCACGATGCCCGCGGGGTAGCAAACAGGTAGCCAAGTATGTGCGCCGGGCACGATATATCGTGCCCCTGCGGACTGAGCGGCTATTTGGCGGTCGAAAGCGAAGCGAGGGTGGATTCGGCGGCCGCGAGCGTGCGCTCGATGTCGTCATCGGTGTGAGCGGCGGAAACGAAGAGAGCTTCGAATTGCGAAGGAGGAAGGAGAAT
>DATDMO010000205.1:0-8900 GCA_036518755.1 Candidatus Acidiferrales bacterium
AATGTGCCGGAGCAGTACGTTCTCGATTTGGAGCGCGAAGCGTTCGTCAGTTTGTGCGGCGAACGCAAAACGCAGGAGCGGATCGCGCACACACTGAAAACCGGGAAGCCGCTTCGAAACTAAACTCAGCAAACCACTGAAAAGTCAGACCTGCGTTTATAGTCCCGTCACCCTTAGTACGAACGTACTATTGCCGGGCCGCCCGGACCACCAAGACAATCAACATCCCCAGGCGAGACAGGCGTTTCAACGGAGGGCGGTACAAACCGTTCGTACTACATGATGCCAACCAAAGAAGCCTTGGAAGTCCCCAACGCAATAAAGGATACGACGACGCCGAAAGCGAGCGCGGGTTCAGGGCATTTGCGCGCCGACGCGGTATCACTGGACGTGCCCATCAAGGTGCATGGCACGCGGGTGATCGAAGCGAAGCGCGGCGCCATACCGCAAACGGAACCGTTCGAGGAAACCACGTCGACGATGATCGTCTTCCCGCTGGGCGCAGTCGTGAAGATGGAGACTGCGGTGGTGGGTGGACAAATGGTGGTCGTGACGAATCTGAAGTCCGGGCACGACGCGATTTGCCGGATCGTGAAGGTGCGGCCCTATGCCCAGAAACAGTGCTATGTGGAGATCGAGTTCACGCACCGGCAACCCGGCTACTGGGGCGTTCAGTTTGCGTCCGACTCCGCGGCGGAGGCGTCGGTGATCGGTCCACACGTGGCCGCTGCGAGTTCGCACGCTGCGCCGCCTGTTTCGGTGGAGACGAAGACTGAAAAGGGACATGAGGCGGGCGGCGAAGAAAAAGTTTGGGAACTTGCAGGGAACACCGTGCCAAAGCTTGGCACAGCCAGCACGACTACCGCGCCTGCGGTGCCGCTTCCCGCGCCCAGCGCAGCACCGCCTCTGAATGTTCCCGCGCCGACCTTGGGTTCAATTCCTCGGCCAGCCAAACCCGAATCGGCATTTGCGCCCATCGGCTCGCAAGAGGAGGTGCAGGAGGCTGCGTCATCGACCCACACGCTTGGAGCGGATTCCTTCGTGCGAAGCGAACGCACAGCTGAGGTGGGCGAGACGCACGCACACGTAGACACCGTGGGTATTTCAGAATCGTTTCCCGTGGCGGCGGAGGGCGGCCATGCCCTTTCGCAGCCCGCGCACGTGGCGCCGTTCGGCCATTTCGCGGCGGCCACCAACTTGGGGAACGGGCCGACGGAAAGCGTCCAGGATGCGGTGACGAGCTATTTGGAGGCGCGCAAGCATCGGCCCAAGTTGTCGCCGATGCTGTTGGGTGTCGCGGCGCTGATTCTAACCGTGGTCGGCGGCGGCCTTTTCTTTTACCTAGGACCTTTCTCAAGCGATGCAGGCGCACCAGCGGCCACGGCTCCGGCATTCAGCGCGACTGCGGCGCACAATTCGGAGCCAGCAAGGGCCGTGGCAGAAGCGAACACGGTGGCTGCGCCAGCTGCGGTGGTCGCCTCCGCGGTTCCCGTGCGGACGCTCGAACCAGCGCCGGAGAAGGTGAGCAGGACTCCGGTGAAGGAGGCTGCCCAGCCAGCAGCGCCGGTGCAAGAAGCAGCGCAGCCGACGGCTCCAGTTCACGTGAAGCCAGCGGTGAAAGTGCCGGACATGTTTGGCGCGCTGAACGCGCACCCAGTTTCGCCACAGCGCTCTTCGGACGCCGCCGGCGCGGAATCCGCCCCTTCGATTGATGCGCTGAGCACAAGTGGCTCGCTAAAGGCGCTCCAATCTTCCACTGCTCCGCTCTCGCCGCTCAGCGAGATGTCGACGCCGGAGAATAGCGCCAGTCAACTGAAACCGCCGCGGCTGGTTTCCTCCGTGCTGCCTCTATATCCGCAGATCGCACGACAGGCTGGAGTGGAAGGCGACGTGGTCGTGCAGCTTTCAATCGACAAGCGAGGGAATGTATCCGCAGCGAGGGTGCTTTCCGGGACTGCGATGCTGCGGCAGGCTGCGCTTGATGCGGTGCAGCAGTGGAAGTACGAGCCAGCCGTGCTGGACGGACAGCCTGTTGCCACGCAAATGACGGTTCGGATTCGTTTCCACCGATAGCGGGGCTCGATCCCCGTACAGAAGCCTCGTCGTCTTCCACGCACGGCGTGCGTGGTTGCTTTTTTTCTTTCCCTGGCATCCAATGGAGAGGTCTCGGGCGGAATGCTGCCGCATCGAGCGAGGTGTGCCATGCGCGAAGCTGTGATTGTAAGTTCGGTGCGAACAGCGGTAGGGAAGGCCCCCAAAGGAACGCTGCGGGCCACGCGGCCAGATGACCTGGCTGCCGTGGCAATCAAGGAAGCCGTCGCGCGGGCGAAGGGGCTCGATGTTACAGAGATTGAGGACGTGATTATCGGTTGCGCGACGCCCGAAGCAGAGCAAGGGATGAATGTGGCGCGAATAGCGGCGCTACGAGCGGGGCTGCCAGTGACCGTATCGGCAATGACCATCAACCGGTTTTGCTCGTCGGGGCTGCAAGCGATTGCGCTGGCCGCGGAGCGAATCATGGCCGGACAAGGCGACGTTGCAGTCGCGGGGGGCGCGGAGTCCATGAGCATGGTACCCATGGGCGGGCATAAAATCTCGCCGAATCCCTGGCTGGTGGACCATTATCCGGATACTTACCTGAACATGGGACTGACCGCGGAGAACCTAGCAAAGAAGTACGGGTTCACACGAGAACAGGCGGACCAATTCTCGCTGGCAAGTCATCAAAAGGCTCTCGCCGCGATTGCGGCTGGGAAGTTCAAGGACGAGATTGTTCCCATGGAAGTGAATTACACGTTTGTTGAGAATGGTGCGAATGGTGCGTCGGGAGCGGGCGCCGCGAAAACCAAAAGTCAAAGGGTAACGTTCGATACGGACGAAGGGCCGCGCGCCGATACTTCGATGGAGGCGCTGGGGAAGTTGAAACCGGTGTTTCACGCGCACGGCGTGGTTACGGCGGGAAACAGTTCTCAGATGAGCGACGGGGCGGCAGCGTCCGTGGTGATGAGCGCTGAACGCGCACGCGCGTTGGGATTGAAGCCGATGGCAAGGTTTGTGGCGTTCGCCACGGCGGGTTGTCCACCAGAGGAGATGGGCGTGGGGCCAGTCTACGCGATCCCGAAGGCGCTGAAGATTGCAGGGCTGAAGTTGGATCAGATCGAAGTGATCGAGCTGAATGAGGCTTTCGCCGCACAGGCGCTGACCGTGATCAAGCTTGCGGGGCTCGATCCTGCACGCGTGAACGTGAATGGCGGCGCGGTTGCGCTGGGCCATCCGCTGGGGTGCACAGGAGCGAAGTTGACGGCGACTATTCTGCGCGAGATGGAACGGCGGCAGGCACGGTATGGGCTGGTCACGATGTGCATCGGCGGAGGAATGGGAGCGGCGGGGATTCTGGAGCGCGCGGCATAGGCAGACATCCGCGGAGAGAGAGCGAGGTCCTCATGGCGACAACAACAGTTTCGCAAACACTCCATCGAGGCGGAGCTTTTCTGGTTGGGTCCACGCAGCCGGAGGACGTTTTCACGCCCGCGGATTTGAACGACGATCAGCGTCTGCTGGGCCGCACCATCGAGGAATTCATGGCCAAGGAGGTGGCTCCGCGTATTCCCGAGCTTGAAAAGCACAAAGAAGGGTTGATGGCGGAGTTGGTGCGCAAAGCGGGAGAGATCGGGCTGCTGGGCGCGGGGATACCGGAGGAATACGGCGGAGCAGCACTGGATAAAGTATCGAGCACCATTTTGTCGGAGAAGCTTGGAGTGTATTCGTCTTTTGCGGTTTCGTTCGGCGCGCACACGGGGATTGGGACCATTCCCCTGATTTATTTCGGCACGGATGCGCAGAAGAAGAAATATTTGCCGAAGATTGCCAGCGGAGAATTGCTGGCGTGCTACGCGCTTTCCGAGCCGCAAGCAGGATCGGACGCGCTGGCTGCGCGAACGCGAGCGGTGCTTTCGCCCGACGGCAAGAACTGGCTGCTGACCGGCCAGAAAATGTGGATCACCAGCGGTGGATTCTCCGATTTGTTCACGGTGTTTGCAAAAGTGGATGGCGAGAAGTTTTCAGCATTTCTGGTGGAGCGGAGCACGCCGGGTTTTTCCATCGGAACGGAAGAAAACAAGATGGGGATCCGCGGCAGCTCGACGGTGCCGCTCTTTTTCGAAAACGCGGCCGTGCCCAAGGACAATTTGCTCTATGAGATTGGGCGCGGGCACATCGTGGCTTTCAACACGCTGAACGCGGGGCGGTTTACGCTGGGGGCAAGCTGCTTGGGCGGAGCAAAACAGGTGCTGGCGCTCTCGTCGAAGTACTCGAAGGAGCGCATGGCCTTCGGGAAATCGATTTGCGAATTCGGGCTGGTAAGAACGAAGCTCGGCGAAATGGCGGTCCTCATTTACGCGCTGGAATCGATGATTTACCGCACAGCGGGAACGATCGAGGCCGCCGTATCCGCGGCAGGAACTGAGAAGGTGAAGCAGGCGATGGCGGCGCTGGAGGAATACGCCATCGAGAGTTCGATCATCAAGGTGGCGGGGAGCGAGACGGTCGACGATTGCGCCGATGAAGGCGTGCAAATTTTCGGAGGCTACGGCTTTCACGAAGATTACCCGGTCGCGCGAATCTATCGCGACAGCCGCATCAATCGCATTTTCGAAGGAACCAACGAAATTAACCGGCTGGTGATTATCCAGATGCTGCTGAAACGCGCCATGGCGGGAACATTGCCCTTGATTCCCGCCGCGAAGAAGCTGGCGGAGGAATTGGTCTCAGGGCCAACTTTCGAAGAGACGCCGTCGGGCGCGCTTGCGGAGGAAGAGCGGGCGCTCGGGCAGGCGAAGAAAATTTTCCTGCTGGCGGCGGGTGCGGCGGTGGAAAAGTTCCGTGACAAGTTGGCGGAAAATCAGGAGATTGTGGGGTCGCTGGCGAATATCGTGATGGATATTTACGGAATCGAATCGTCCGTGCGGCGGGCGCAGAAATCGGCGGCGAAAGCACAAGGAGCGGATCTGATGGCCGACGCGACGCGGGCCTTCACCTACGACGCGATGGACCGGATTGAGAAGGATGCGCGCACCGCGCTTGCGGCCACTTCCGATGGCGACACGCTCACGACGCAACTGGCTGCGCTGAGGCGTCTGGCAAAACATGCGCCAGTGGATACAATCGCGCTGCGCAGGCGCGTGGCGGATGCCGTGCTCGCGCAGGACCGATACCCGTTCGAGGGCCGCTGACTTTTTCGAAGGCCAGATGCCACCCTCAACGATGGCGCTACATCAGGCGCGAAGGAAAATCAAATGCAGGTTTCGGTGTAGACGCGAATTCTCAGCGCAATAGAGTTGCCAGATTAGCGGCACAAAACAGAAGAGTTTTTCCTCTAAAATCTACCTCTTGCTGCAATCCATTAGATATAAGCCATTTAGCTTTTGGTACTTTTGGACCACCTCGTGCATCTAAGAACACAGAGGGCGGACAAAACTTCGATGAAAACGCTTTTGCAACGGGTCAGGGAAACAGTGGGAGCGGTTTCTCCGAAAACGCGGCGCCGAGTGATCTGGACGCTTGCGGTAATCGCTATCTTGCAAGTTTATTTTGTGCGCGAGTTGATCGCGGCCGAATTGATTTTTGGAATGCTATTCGCGGCGATCTTTTTGTTCGTCGCGCTTTGCTACACGCTGGGAAGCGCCTGGGAATACGGGGTGGCGTGGAGTGAAATTGGGGTTCGCGCAATTGCCACTTCCGCACGACGCGGCTACGGGGCGCTCGAGTACGTGAGCAACGGTGTGATGGAATCAATCAGTAAAAGACAAGGCCGCCATCAACATTCAGAGTCTGTCCAGTAATCGCGCTGGCCTGGCTGGAAACAAGAAACAGGGCGGCGGATGCGATTTCGTCGGCCGTTTGCGGCCTTCCTTGCAGGGTTCCCGCAATCATTTGATTCAGGACTTCGTCTCCATTTGATCCGAGCTGCTTTGCGAATTCGCGCGTCAGATCCTTGGACATTTTGGTTTCAGTTACCGGTCCGGGGCAGATCGCGTTGACGCGCACGCCTTTGCGGGCGGATTCAGCAGCGAGGGTGCGCGTAAGACCGTTGAGACCGGCCTTCGAGGCGGCGTAGGTGGAATTCATGGGGTAGGCCGCCTTGGCTCCGATGGTGGAAATATTGATGATGGCGCCGGAGCCGCGCTCGTACATTTCCGGAAGGACCAAGCGAGCGAGCAGGAACGGAGCACGCAGATTTACCGCTAGGACGTTATCCCATTCGGAGGCGCTGATTTTTTCGACTGGACGCACCGGACCGAAGATGCCGGCATTGTTGACGAGGATGTGGATTGCGCCGAAGGCTTCACGCGCGCTGCGGACGATTTGTTGGCAGTCAGTCTCGCGCGAAATATCGGCGATGACAGGCGCGGCCTTGCCTCCCGCGGTTTGAATCTCCGAGACGACCTGACGGACTTCGCTTTCCGTGCGCGCGGTTACGACGACGGACGCACCTTCTGCAGAGAACCTGCGCGCGATGGCTCGGCCGATCCCCCTGCCGCCTCCCGTTACGATTGCAACTTGTCCTTTGAGCTGCATCAGTTCCCCCTCGGAGTGAGTTTCAGAGAATAGCATCGCTTGGCAAGAAAATGTCGCGCGAGGCCGCTGAGCGCGCCCGGACAAAAGCGCTCGCGAGTAAACTCCCTCGCGTGTTAGCCTCACACCGATGAATGACCATATAACGCGTCGCGAAGTACTGCTAGGGGCGGCCGCCGCGTCTCTGCTTGATCGCAGCCTAGAGGCTCAAGCTTCCGCTTCCTCGGTTTGTTTTATGGGCGCAGTCGAGATGGCCCGGCTAATTCGCGCGAGGAAGCTATCGGCACGCGAAGCGCTAGCGGCGCACCTGAAACAGATCGAGCGCGTGAATCCGAAGGTCAATGCCATCGTGACTCTGGTGCCGGAGATGGCCGCCGATGCTGCCGCAAAGGCCGACGAAATGCAGGCGCACCGGGAAGCTTTGGGTCCGCTGCATGGTTTGCCCGTTGCGCATAAGGACCTGCTGGAAACGCGCGGCATTCGCACTACGTTTGGATCGCCGCTCTATCGAGACTACATCCCCACGGAAGACGATATTGTGGTCGATCGGATGCGACGGGCGGGCGCGATCATCGTTGGCAAAACGAATACGCCGGAATTCGGGGCGGGATCGCAGACGTTCAACAAAGTTTTCGGCGCGACGTACAATCCCTACGATTTGACTAAGACGTGCGGCGGGTCGTCCGGTGGCGCCGCCGTCGCGTTGGCCTGCGGACTTGTGCCCGTCGCTACTGGCTCCGATACGGGAGGCTCGCTGCGCAATCCCGCCGCATTCTGCAACGTAGTTGGTTTCCGGCCTTCGATTGGGCGCGTGCCGAACCCGAAGACGGCATTCGCATGGTCTACGCTGAGCACCTCGGGATGCCTCGGGCGTTCGGTGGCCGATCTTGCGTTCGCGCTAAGCACGATTGCGGGGCCCGATCCGCGCGCGCCGCTCTCGATCAACGAACCCGGGGAACGCTTCGCGCGCCCGCTCGAACGCAATTTCAAAGGTGTGCGCGTGGCCTGGTTCAACGACCTGGGCGGAGTGCCCTTCGACCCGCGCGTGCGCAGCGTAGTCGACGGGCATCGCAGGACATTTGAGTCGCTCGGATGCATCGTGGAGCAGGCGGAGCCTGATTTCGGCGGGGCCGAGATTGCTTTTCGGGTGCTGCGCGCGTGGAATTCGGCAAATAGCCACGGAGAGCAACTGCGCGCGCACCCGGACGCTTTCAAAGACACGCTTAAAGGCGAGATTGAGGAGGGCCTGCGATTGACCGGTACGGACGTCGCGCGCGCCGAGACCGCTCACGGCCAGCTTTGGCGACGGTTTCAGGCGTTCCTCGAAAAGTACGAATATTTCGTGCTGCCGACCACGCAGCTGCCGGCATTTGACGTCAAGACGGAATACCCGGCGGGGATCGCGGGCGTGAAGTCCAATAACTACATCGACTGGATGAAGTCGTGCTGGTACATTTCGGCGACGGGCAATCCGGCGGCCTCGGTGCCAGCCGGCTTTACGCCTGAGGGACTTCCGGTTGGACTACAAATCGTCGGCCGCGACAAAGAAGATTTCAGCGTGCTGCAAATGGCGCACGCGTTTGAACAGGCGACCGGCTTCGGCAGGAAGCGCCCGGCCATCGTATAGACGACACGGATGCGTCGCGACGTCGCTTCGCTGAAATGGTAGATTCGTCCGCATTCCGCCCGGTCAAGGCCGTCGGAAACGATTCGACTTCGATTTCTTAGGATAGCAATATGGGCTTGCGCCCTGAGTTATGGATTGGATTGGTTCAATTGAAGCCACTTGATCGAGAGGCCTTCGGCGCCGCCGGAGCGTACACGAATATCATTACTTGGGCGGCCGACAAGCATGAGTTCAGATCCAAGGCCGAAAGCATTGCTGCCACGATGAACCTGTATGTCGTAGAAATCGAGGATGAGGAACCGTTCGCCGAGAGAGTAAGGGAATTTCAGGTTGATGAGGAAATCGAGGACATGGCGCAGCAAGCTGTATCCGACCCTAACGCGATCCTTTGCGGGACATTCCATCGGTATCCGCAGGAGGAGGCTTAATCCTAAACTGCCGCTGCATGTGGGCGGCCTCTCGTTATTGACTCAGTCAGAGTCCGGGCATAGCATGCGGCGCGTGCATTTTGAGCGCACTTCAACGGAGCAATCACACAGTGAATAAGAATATCGAGTTGCTGGGATCGTATTGGACGCTGGCAATTGGCGCCGAGCCGCACACCGACCATGAATTCAGCACCACGGACTTCAAGGAGCGCGTGGAGGCGATCGCTCGCGCGGGTTTCAAAGGCGTCGGAATCTGGCATGCGGACCTGGAG
>DATDMO010000206.1:0-11740 GCA_036518755.1 Candidatus Acidiferrales bacterium
AGGTCACACCGGCCGACACATTTTATTTGACCGCCGAGTTTCGGCAGAAATTTCCAGGCGAAATCAGTTCGTGGGGGCCGGCGGGACGAGAATTGGAAAATCTAGCTCGCCAGAACCCAACGGAGCTCGACTGGGAGAGACTGTCACGGGATTTCGGGGTGCCGCACCCCACACTGACGCGGACGAATTCTCGCGAATTGCTGAACGTGAGGCTGTTTCCGATGTTTGCCGGATATTCTAGCCGGCTATTTGCCGAAACGTGGGATTCCACGAACCTGTATTGGGCGCGCTTAGCCGACGAGATGGGTTATCAGCCGGAAACGCTAAACCGGCTGGTCCCTGAGCTTACCGTTCACATGGTCGCGAAGATCTTTGCCACCGATCTGAATGACTGGCCGGCAATACTCCGTGCAATGCGAGAGACGGGACAAGAGTTTCGGCAAGGCAAGTTTGCTTCGCTCAGGTGGGATAAGGACGCAACCCAGCCTTAAGTGGTCTGAGTTGGAGCCTGAAATACCGAGGACCGTTATGCTCAAGAGACTTCCTTTGATTCTCGGCTTGGTGGTACTCGCACTGTTCTCGTCAGCCTTGGCGTTCACCCAGGAGAGCGGGCCGCCGCCCATCAACGTCACTGTCGATCTGGTGCAGCTCAATGTGGCCGTGACCGACAACAAAGGGAACTACATCACCGGCCTGCGCCCGGAGGATTTCGTTGTTACCGAGGACGGAATTGCAGAGAAGATCGCTACCTTTGGAGAAGGAGACGAATCGGTCCGTGTGCTATTGGGAGGGGGTCCGGCAGGCGCCGGGCCGGCGGGCGCCACGGTTCTAGAATCCCCAAAGCAATCAAAGGATGCCAGCGCACGTGTATCCGGTGGTGAACTGACTTCTCTGGTGGGAGGCGCCAACGTTTTCGTTCTTTTCGACACGAGCAACTATATGTATCGCGGTTTCGTGTTCGCGCAAGATGCTATCGTGGATTTCGTCCGCTCTCTCGAGGCTGCGGACCGAATTGCCGTCTATTCGTATAGCCGGGACCTCTCCCGAGCCGCGTTGCTCACCTCGGACCGCGCGCAGATTCTGCGCGGTGTGCGAACGACGGTGGCCGGAGACGATGCGGCGCTCTACAATTGCCTGTTGTTGACAGTGAAGGACGCGGCTCGTCTTACCGGAAGAAAAGTGATCGTTGTCTTCTCAAACGGCCCCGACAACGCGAGCATGGTTCCGCCCGAGGAAGTTGCCGAGCTGGCACAGTCAACGGGAACCACGATCTACATGGTAAGTACCGAGGAGGCGCATCTGGAGCCGATCTCCAATGCAGTATTTCAGCGTATGACTGCCGCGACCGGCGGAAAAGTGTATTTCGCTAATAACTGGAAAGATGAGCAACACGCGTTTGCATCGATCCGGGACGATTTGGCTCATCTCTATTCTTTGAGCTACTACCCCGAGCCCAATCCCAACCGCGGCTGGCGCACCATCACAGTAAAACTCAGGAGCGGACAGCACAAGAAGTACCACATTCGAACACGGGACGGGTACCGCCTCCAACATTCCCGCTTCTCTACAGAAAATGTTCAGCCCACTCGGTCATCTGACAATCCAGAGTAGGGTTAGGTCAGACGCGTCGAGCTCCAAAGTGGATTGATTCTACCTTCCGCCCTTCTGCGCGCTTTGGGAGAACGGTTTGGCAACTGCGAAAGACTGCTTAACCTGGTTACCGGAAGGAGAGGCAATAGATGACTTCGACGCCGGTCGATATCGAAAAGTTCAACAATGTGGTCCGCTACGAGGCTTTGATGGAGGTTGTCCGTAACCGGATGACCAACCGCGAGTTTGTGGCGGACTACAAAGTCCCAAAGCTGCATTTTGAAATGATTTTGGAAGCAGCGCGCCACGCTCCGTCTGGCGCGAACGCCCAGCCTTGGCATTACATTGTCGTGAACGATCCTGCGATCCGGGAAGCGCTGACGAAGTGTTTTCTCGACGAGCAGCAGCACCGCGCGCGGCTGAAAATGGGCTTCCCGACTCCGAATTACCGAGGTGTGAGAACTGCGCCCGGCTTGATCGTCGTGTGCTGCGATTACAGATTTATCCGCGCGTTCCCTGTTTTGATGGACGGATCGGCTGAAGACAAGCTGTACCAACAAAATGCCGAGCGCATTTTGCTGCAGTCGGTAGCGGCATCGACGATGTCAGCGCATCTTGCGGCGGCGGCGTTGGGCTACGCGGTTTGGTGGATCACCGCCATCGGCCAGGAAGCTATTCAAGAAAAAATAGGGCCTCTCCTCGGCGTCCCGAAGGAACTTTCGATTATCGACGTGATGTGCTTCGGGCCACCCCTGAAGCCGTCGTACAAGCGCTGGAAGAAAACCTTGAATCAGATCATGAATTGGGAGCGTTTCAATCCCGACAACTACATGAGCATGGCGCAGATTGACGCGTGGGTGAAAAGCATACGCCACAAAGTGATGTATCGCGACGAATCCAAGATCGATTGACACGAACAGATGAACTCGTCTGTCGGCTAGCGTGAATGGGGCTTGCACGCCGAGACGACGAGGGCGGGCATCGGGACTTCGAGGCGGGTTGGGGTGCGCGCGTAGGCAGCAGCACGCTTTTCGATCGCCTCGCGAACTTTCGCCAGAGCAGCGGCGGGTTGCGCGCGCAGCAAACCGCCGGTCCGCGCCGAGCCTCTGTAAAAGGCTTCGAATACGTCCGCCGAAGATGCCAATTTCCAAACGAGAGGAAGTTGTGCGATAACGACCTCTTCGAATCCGGCATTTTCGAGGACTCGCACGCATTCGGCGTGTGCGCTAAATCGAAAAAACGGCGGACCAGCGGGCAGCTGGACGTTCGGATCGCCAAATTCGCGAATGGCGTCCAACGCGACGCCGAATCCGAGAGCCTCCTCCGGCTCGGCCCACACGGTGAAGGCGAAAAGTCCGCCCGGATGCAGTACGCGATAAGCCTCGCGAACGGCGGCTTCCGGTTGGGCAAGATGAAGGATGCCGAAGTTCATCACCGCGGCAGCGAATTGCGAATCGCGAAAACGAAGCGCCTCCGCGTTTCCGACCTGAAAATCAATAGCGGGATGAAGCTTGCGCGCCATGGCCACCATGGCTTCGGAGAAATCAACGCCTATCGGCGTCCATCCGTGGCGCTGCGCTTCGGCGGACACATATCCGGGGCCGCTGGCGATATCGAGCAGATTGGTTTTGGGCTCGGCTGAGACTGCATCGAGCAGCGGGCCGATGGCCTGTGAGGTGAGGCTGCCGAAGTAGCGGTGGTATGCGTCCGACGCCTGCGCCCAGCCATCGTGCTCGAATTGGTGGAAGGCATTTGTATCGATTTGGGGTTGCGTCATCGCGGCCTCAGTCCGCAAATATCGGGAGGCAAAGCGGCGGCTCGACGTGGAAATCGAGGCGAGCGATTTCCGTAAGAGCGCGATTCAGGACGCCGCTGTCGCAGGCCTCGAGGGTCATCACGAAAGGCAGAGCGGAGTGCAGGAAGCCCGGTTTCTGCAGCAATGCGTCTATGCTGATTTGATATTTCGCGAGGATAGCGGCGATGGCGGCAACGATGCCGGGATTATCGCGCACCACGAAACGCAAATAGTGAGGGACGGTAAAATCGCCCGAGACCGAGTCGGGCACCTCCGGAGCGCCCGGCAAGGATTCGGGAGTTGCCCTCGCGCTGCGTGCGATTGAGTGCAGATCCGAAATAACCGCGACCGCTGTGGGATCTCCTCCCGCTCCGTTTCCGGTAAAAATCGTCCGGCCGCCGAATTCGCCAGTGACGGTGATCAAGTTCTGGCTGCCCTGAGCGTGAGCGATCAGCGAACCAGCGGGAACGAGCGCCGGCTGGACGGTGGCGGCCAGCCGCAGGCCTTTCGAAGTATCCTTCTGTGCGATGGAAATCTGCCGGATCGCGCTCTTGAGTTCGCTGGCGTACATGAAGTCGGCGGCTTCGATGGAAGCGATCGAGCGGCACGGGATTTGCTCGCTCCGAACGCGCAGGCGCAAGCCGGCTTCAATGAGAATCACGAGCTTGGCGCGCGCGTCGCTTCCATCGACATCGGCGCTCGAATCGGCTTCGGCGTAGCCGAGCGACTGCGCTTCCTTGAGAGCTGCAACGAAGGTGGCTCCGGTGGACTCCATTTTCGTGAGAATAAAATTGCAGGTGCCGTTGAGGATGCCCGCGATTTTATGCAGACGGTCCCCCGCAAGGCCTTCCTGAATGCCGACGATGGCAGGAATCCCTCCGGCGACGGAGGCGCCGAACTCAAGGCGGCGGCCCATCTTTCGGGCGAGGTCAAGGAGTTCCGAGCCGGACTCCGAGATAAGCAGCTTGTTCGCGGTGACCACGGATTTCCCGGCGCGCAATGCGCGGCGCACCCAGTCTCCGGCGGGCTCGAGGCCGCCGATAAGTTCCACAACCACATCGGCGTCAGAGGAAAAAATCTCTTCGACGTTTGCAGTCCACCGAATGTGTGCCGGAAAGCCCCCGATTTTTTTCCTTTCGATATTGCGATTGTAAATGTGCGTGAGCAGGAGCGGGCTGTTTTTGTCCTTACACAAAATCTTCGCGACTGAACGACCCACGGTGCCAAAGCCGATAAGAGCAATTTTCAGTTTCTTGCCGGTTTGCCGGGCGGCTTTCGGTGATGCAGACTTTGCGCGCCGGGCGCCGGACGAACGCGATTTGGCCACCGAGGTAGAACCTCTCATCTTGAAATTTGTCAGCTGGATATTGCTCGAATCGGCCAGGCGCACAGATAATCCCGGCGAGATATGGTATCAAACAATGAAGGGCGAGGCTTCTACTGCGCGTCGAAATCCACGTGCCGGACGGCGGTGCGCACGCCCGACCCCGTATGGATCGATCGCCAGCCAGGGCGCGGTGTGCGCCTTCGGGCAGCAGCTAGAGAATCTGCACAGTGGGGGCCGATGCGGAATCCGCCGCAGCGGTGGCACGAGCGGCCACATTGCGAGCCATTGCATAAATGCTCTTCGCTCCACGTGCATCTTCGCCAAGCGAGGCGGCTGGCTTTCCGGTGTCGCCGCCGATGCGGATCTGAGGATCGATCTCGATTTCGCCGAGAAATGGCACGTCGAATACCTTAGCCATGCGCTCGCCCTCGCCGTGGCCGAACACGTCGATTTTGCCCTGGCAGTGTGGGCAGGAGAAGTAACTCATGTTCTCGACTACGCCAAGAATTTCGACATTCACTTGGCGGAACATCTCCACAGCCTTGCGCACGTCGGCTAGCGCGACAAGCGACGGTGTGGTGACGATGATGGCCCCGCTTACGGCCACGCTCTGGATCAAGCTCAACTGCACATCGCCGGTGCCGGGCGGCAAATCTGCGATCAGGTAATCGAGCTGGCCCCAGCGTACGCTGCGAAGGAATTGCTGCATCACGCTGTGGAGCATCGGGCCGCGCCAGATGAGGGGCTTGTCCCCCGGATTGAGCAGGCCCATCGAGATCATCTTCACGCCGTAAGCCTGCACAGGAATGATGGTCTTCTCGTCCAGCATCTTGGGCTGCTCGCTGGATCCAAGCATGATGGGGACGTTGGGGCCGTAAACGTCGGCGTCGAGCAAGCCGACCGCCGCGCCTAACCTCTTGAGCGCCACGGCAAGGTTTACAGCGACGGTGGTTTTGCCCACGCCACCTTTTCCGCTGGCTACCGCGATTAGGTGCTTGACGCCAGGGATGGGCGGCTTCTCGGGCGGGCGTGGCGGCGCCACGGAACGCGCGGGTTCGTTGGGTTGATTGGCCATCTTAGTTTCCGGTTCCCCCTGTGGTTGCTCGTATTCGCTGCAGCTGCGGTCAAACTCGGGAGTTCTTCTTCCAATCCATCGCGCTCCGCACCAGCGGAATAGCCATCATAGACTGCCCGTGGACCGGCGGCAACGCCCGCGGCCCGATCCATCGAAAAATGGTCGTTTTGAGGGGTCCAGGGCTTGTCACCGTGGACGACTTTTCTTTACACCAACAGGTACTTGCGCCATTTCACCCCCCGGTGTAAAGATTTTCTTCGTACCCTCGTACTACGCCCAATCGGGCCTTCTCCCGTTATACGATAGGCAGGCATGCGATTCGACATAGTCACGATTTTCCCTCATTTCTTTAGAGGGCCGCTCGATCATGGAATTGTGCGGCGGGCGCGCGACGCCAATTTGGTCGAAACGCACGTCCACGACCTGCGCGATTTCACGCACGATCGTCATCGCACCGTGGACGACAGGCCCTTTGGCGGCGGCGAGGGAATGGTGATGAAGCCCGAGCCGATATTCGAGGCGGTCGCGTCTTTGGTCGGCACCGAAGGTACCGCCGGCGGAAATGAGGGTGGCTTCGCACCGCCCGGAACGGCAATCGTGTTGCTGTCAGCCGCGGGCAAAGTTTTCCGGCAGGAAGCGGCTCGGGGACTGGCCAAGCTTGATCGCGTCGTGTTGGTTTGCGGGCGCTACGAGGGCGTCGACGAACGCGTGGCCGAGCATCTGGCCACCGACGAAATCTCGAGTGGCGATTTTGTCCTTTCAGGTGGCGAACTACCCGCGGCGATCATTCTGGATGTCGTGACGCGGCTTATTCCGGGCGCTCTCGGAAACGAGGATTCCAGCGTGAACGAGTCGTTTAGCGAGTCCACCCGTGAAATTGCCCTTGTGCCGGATAGTCGGACTCGTGCTAACCGAGGAAGGGAAGTGGGCCCAGGGATCGGCAGCCGGCTGCGAATTGCGGAACGCGGCATTCTGGATTTCCCCCACTACACGCGACCTCAATCATTTCGCGGTTGGGACGTTCCCGAGGTGCTGATCAGCGGGAACCATCAGGAAATTCGGCGCTGGCGGGCAGAGAAGGCACTCGAAAAGACCCTGCGTAACCGCCCTGATCTATTGGAGCAAATCCAGGAGTAGACTCCTAATTCAAAGAAGAGACTCGATGAGCGACTACTCGATTGACCAAGCCATTCTTTCTTTCGTAGGAAAGCGTTGGAGGAAAATTGCCATGGTCATTTCTAGGGTTGCAGACGCGATGGGCACCGATTTGCCGCAAGGAGATGAGGGCTGCCAAGTAGTTGCGCGACATATTGAGGGTCTTGTGCGCGACGGTCGATTGGTTGCACAAGGAGATACGAAAGACTGGCGGTTTAGCGAAGTTCGGCAGCCAAATTAGGATACTACATTTCAGGGGTTGAATTTGACTCGTAGGTTCGTTCCGTTTATCCTTAGATTAGGTGCTGTCAGCATGAACTCTCGATTCCATTAGCTCTTTCCCTCCCGGGCCCAGGTTCAGCGGCCCTCGCATCCCTTTCGCGACTTTTGCATCTATAAAATGGCAGTTGCAGGCCCGAATAGAGCTATTCCATGGCGAAATTAACGCTTTTCGAAAAACTCGAGCAAATTGAAGCGCGCTACAACGAGATGACGCGCGAACTTTCCTCGCCGGAAGTGCATGCCGATTCGGCGCGCTACCAGAAGCTCGCCAAGACACATTCGGAACTGGGCGAAATTGTCGCCAAATATCGCGAATGGAAGGAAACCGAAAAAGGCATTGAAGGCGCGAAGCAGTTGTTCGCCGAATCTGACGACGCCGAAATGAAACAGATGGCGTATGACGAGCAGCGCGAGCTGGAATCCCGCCGCGAAGCACTGGAGCGCGAAGTGAAACTGCTGCTGGTGCCCAAGGATCCAAACGACGAGAAAAACGTGATCCTTGAAATTCGCGCCGGCACCGGCGGGGACGAAGCCTCACTGTTTGCCGCCGAGCTTTTTCGGATGTATTCGCGGTACGCGGAATCGCAACGCTGGCGCGTTGAGATTCTCGAAAGTTCCGCGTCTCCGGTGGGCGGCATGAAGGAAGTGGTGGCCGCCATTCAAGGCAATAAGGTGTACTCGCGGCTGAAGTACGAAAGCGGCGTCCATCGAGTGCAGCGCGTCCCGGCGACCGAGCAACAAGGCCGCATCCACACTTCCGCGGCGACGGTGGCGGTGCTTCCCGAAGCGGACGACATTGATATCAAGATCGAGCCGAAAGATTTGCGCATCGACACGTTCTGCTCTTCCGGACCCGGTGGCCAGTCGGTGAATACGACGTACTCGGCCGTGCGCATCACCCATATTCCCAGCGGCCTGGTGGTTTCGCAGCAAGACGAAAAATCGCAGATCAAGAATCGTGCCAAGGCGATGCGTGTGCTGCGCACGCGATTATATGAAATGGAGCAGGAGAAGCAGCATCAGGCGCTGGCCGCGGAGCGCCGCGGGCAGATCAAGACGGGCGACCGTTCCGAAAAAATCCGCACCTATAATTTTCCCCAGAATCGGATCACCGATCACCGGATCAATTTCACGGTTCATCAGCTAACGGAAGCGATGGACGGCAAGCTGGGGCCGCTGGTCGATGCACTGGTTACCCACTTCGAATCCGAACGCCTGAAGCAAGAGCTCGACGCGGACGCGGCGTAACTGGCCTCCTTGCGTCGCCGCTTCTAAGGTTCGCTGGAGGTCGCGTAAGACAGTGTCCCCTCGATTCTACGAACTGCACGGTGTGCGCATCTTGAATGCGGCGGAGGGCCCTCTCCTGCGGAGTGATCGGGATGCCGTAGACCTAATGAGCGAAGCAATGTCGCATGGCATACGGTTCATTGTGATTCCCGCCGAGCGACTCAGCGACGACTTCTTTCGTCTGAAGACGCGCATAGCAGGTGAGGTGATCCAGAGGTTCGCAATGTACCGAATGCGCGTGGCGATTCTTGGCGACATCTCTCGCCACGTAGCTGAGAGTACGTCCCTGAGGGATTTTGTCTACGAATCAAACCGCGGGAACCAATGCTGGTTCGTAGCCGACCTGGACGAATTCAGCAAGCGGTTGGAACGGGAGAAAGCCAGGGGCGGGGACTTCGGCGGTGGACTAAATAATGCCTATTGATTCACACGGTACGCCGCATTCCGTCTTCACGGATGTGCGTGCGGCGCTGAAAGAGGGGATGGCGCAGTTGCGTGCGGCCAACGTTCCCTCGTCCACTCTTGCCGCCGAACTGCTGCTGATGCACGCGCTCGGCCGCGATCGCACTTGGCTCTACACGCATCCGGAGGCCGAGCTGGATGTTTCGGTAACGGGAGAATACTCTAGGTTGATCGCCAGGCGGGCGACGGGCGAGCCCACACAATACCTCACCGGCCAGCAGGAATTTTGGGGGCTGGAGTTCGAGGTAACTCCGGCTGTGCTGATCCCGCGGCCGGAAACCGAGCACGTAGTTGAAGTTGCTCTCGAACGGCTCGGCGTGCGCGGGATCAAAATCGACATGCGGAGCGGCGAACCGAGTCCACCGTTGCGGATTGCCGATGTGGGCACCGGCTCGGGCTGCCTGGCCGTGGCCTTGGCGCACGAACTGCCCCACGCGGAAATCTTTGCGACGGATACTTCCGCAGCGGCTCTCGAAGTTGCGCTTCGCAACGCTACGCGACACGGCGTTGCGAACCGCATTCGCTTTCTCGAGGGCGATCTACTAACCCCTATTCCCCTTTCACCAGGATCATTCGATTTGATCGTCAGCAATCCCCCTTATGTGGCGCAAGACGATGCGGCGACACTGGCGCGCGAGGTTCGCGAGCACGAACCTCACTCAGCACTTTTCGGCGGCCCATCGGGCATTGAAGTGTACGAGCGACTGGTCCAACAGGCGGGTGAATTCCTTCGATCTGGCGGGGCGCTGGTGCTCGAGCTGGGATATGACTCAGCGCAACACGTTCGCGCCATTCTGGCGGCGCAACGCCGCTGGGTGAACGTGAGCGTGACCAACGACCTTGCGGGGATTCCCCGGGTGCTTGCAGCCGAGCGCGCTTAAGCAACGAAAACCTGACGCAGCCTCAGCTCGCCGGCTGTGCGGCGGGCACTTCGATACCCAGAAACTTCGCGGCATTCAACAGCAAAATCTTGGGCCGCACCGAATCCTTCAGCGGAAGTTCCGCGAACTCACTCAGCCAGCGCTCGGGCGTCATCATGGGGAAATCGGTGCCGAAGAAAGCCTTGTCCTGCACGAGCGTATTGATGTTGTGAACCGTTGACGCGGGGAAATATTTGGGCGCCCAGCCGGAGAGGTCCATGTAGGTGTTGCCCTTGTGGCGCAGCACGGCCAATTGATCGTCATGCCAGGGCCACGAGGGATGCGCCATGATGATTCGCATTTCCGGATACCAGGCTGCGAGATTATCGATATACGGAATCGGTTTGCAGTATTCGAGCGTGATGCCCTTCCCACCGGGCGAGCCGGCGGCCACAGCCGTGGTGCCGGTATGAAAAATCACGGGCAAATTGAGTTTGACGATCTCCTCGTACATCGGAAAGAAGCGCTCGTCATTGGGATTAAAGCCCTGCGCGGCCTGTTGGAATTTCATCCCGCGCAATCCCATGTCCGCGCAACGCTTTACTTCATTGACGGCGATTTTGCCTTTCCACGGATCGACGCTGCCGAAGCCGATGAACGTATCCGGATATTTTTTCATCCAAGCGGCGGTTTCGCCGTTGTCCATTTTCACGCCGCTGCGCGTCTCACCATCCACGTCGAAGATAACGGCCATCATGTCGTTGCTCTGATACATCTCCGCCATGCCGTCCGGATCGGATCGCCATTTCCCCGTGTTCATCGGCAGGCCCGCCTTCGCGATGTGCCCCCAGCCCTGCTTGGCGCGTTCGCCCGTCTGGATGTGGGCGTGCATGTCGATGGCTCTGAGCACCGTTGTCTCCGTGAAATATTTCCGAACAATTACGACGAGAAAATCGGCCCCTCGTGGCTACCCGGCGTGCGGGATCAAGGCGTCAACTGGGCCGCGTGGAACCTCGCGGGAATATCCATCTCCTTGCAATCCGGCGCAATGCGCAGAGTTGGTTCCGTATTCTTTTGCACCGCGTCGGCATCGAGTCCCGGCGCAAATTCGCGAAGCATGAGACCCTCGGGCGTCACGTCGATGACGGCCATATCCGTGTAAATGCGCTTCACGCAGCGCGGAGCGGTCAACGGCAGTGAACACTTGTTGACGATTTTCGGTTTACCCTTGTTGGTTACGTGAGTCATGGTGACGAGCACATTTTGCGCGCCGAAGGCGAGATCCATCGCGCCGCCGACCCCGGGCACTTTTTCGCCCGGAGTGCGCCAGTTGGCCATATCGCCATTCGCCGCAACTTCCAGTGCGCCGAGCACGGCGTAATTGATATGGCCACCGCGAATCATGGAAAACGACGTGGGATGATCGAACACGCTCGCGCCGGGAAGCAACGTCACATATTGTTTACCCGCGTTGATAATGTCCGGGTCTTCCTGTCCCGGCTCCGCCAAAGGACCCATGCCCAGTATTCCGTTTTCGCTATGGAAGAAAACCTCGCGGTCCTGCGGCACGAATCCGGACACAAGAGTAGGAATGCCGATGCCAAGATTCACGTAGCTGCCCTCAGGAAGGTCACAGGCCACGAGGTACGCGATGCCTTCTCGAGTGAGTGACATTTTCTATCTCCCCTCCGTGGTGATTTCGAGATATTTCGGATGGCGGACGACTTCAACGACGCGATCAACAAAAATCCCCGGCGTGTGAATGTCTTCCGGATCGAGATCTCCCACGGGAACCAGCTCATCCACCTCCGCTGCGACAAATTTGGCCGCCGTCGCCATCGGAACATTGAAATTGCGCATGGCCATCCGATAATTCAAATTGCCCAGCCGATCGGCTCGGTGGGCCC
>DATDMO010000207.1:0-2498 GCA_036518755.1 Candidatus Acidiferrales bacterium
TCAGCGCCTTCGGCAATCGCTCCAAGATTGGCGCCCGAAACGGATCCCCAGTGCAACAGGGACTCTCCTGAACTCAACGCCGACATGCCGACCGGACCATTACGTACCTGGACCAGGTTCACATCTAGTCCATATTTACGAAATAGGCCTTGGTCTTGAGCAATGTAAAGCGCGCCTTCGCGCTCGCTCAAGGAGCCGGTGGTCATGACCACCTTGGTAAGAGGCGCGGCGGCATGCGCTCCCGGTAAGGCGAGCATCAGCACCACAACGCAAAGCATGAGCAAATAGGTGACCGAAACTCTCATGGTTACACGCTCCTGAAAGGAACCACGGGACACAACATTCGCGTTACAAACCATTTGCCAGGTCTGCTATATCCCAAATTCGCTTTCTGTCAATAAGAATTCGTTCTCGTTCTCGCCGCAGTTCATATTGACAGAATAGGCACCATCGAATACTTTTCATTCAAGTATCGGCGCCGGCAACGTCCACGAAAACACAGGAGGAGCAATGTCCTACGATCTAGTCATCAGGAACGGAAAAATAATCGATGGTTCCGGGCTGCCGGGCTTTCACGGTGACGTCGCGGTGAACGGCGGTCGGATCGTCGAGATCGGACGAGTCGAGGGTGAAGCGCGGCGCGTTGTCGAGGCGGACGGCTTGGTTGTGGCTCCCGGAATTATTGACAACCACACGCACTACGACGCGCAAGTCACCTGGGACCCGCTCTGCACGTACTCTTGCTATCACGGTGTAACCACTGTCGTGATCGGTAACTGCTCACTGGCGATGGCGCCGGCGCACAAAGAAGACCGGGACAATCTCGCCGGCGTTTTGTCTCATGTCGAGGCGATTCCGCTCGAAGCGATTCAAGCCGGAGTCCGATGGTCATGGGAAACCATTCCGCAGTATCTCGATGCGCTCGACCAGCGACTCGGCTTGAACGTGGCTTCTCTCATCGGCCATTCCGCCGTGCGGCGCTACGTTATGGGGGACTCAGCTCAGGAGCGGCACGCCACGGACGAAGAGATCGCCGCAATGAAGGCGATCGTCCGTGAGGGAATCGAGGCCGGCGCAGTGGGCGTTTCGTTCGAGCGCAACCCGCGTCATTTCGATTGGGACGGACGGTTGGCGCCCACCAATCTCGCTGCTGACTCGGAAATTTTCGCCGTGGCGAGCGTGGTCGATGAGGTCGGCTGCGGCGTCATCCAGTTTGGCGGGGATCGCAAGCTCGGCACCGAAGTCGCCAAAAAAACGCGCTGTCCAGTTTTTTACGGCAATATCACGCAGGCGGCGGTGGCTCCCGATCGGTGGCGCAAGCAGCTCGAAGAGACCGAAACCTTAATGCGCCAGGGACATCGCGCATATCAGTTTGTTATGCCGCGTCCCGGTGACCTGCGCTATACGCTCAAGACCGCGCAGCACTTTGACGCCATGGCGACCTGGAAGAAGGTCATGTTGCTTCCTCGCGAGATGCGCATGCAGGCCTTCCGTGATCCGGAAACCCGCGCCAAGCTACACAAAGAGGCGGTGCAGACGCCGATCAACCCCAATCTCGCCGGCGACTTTACGCGCCGATGGGATTTGCAGTTCGTATTCAAGCCGGCGCTTGCTAAAAACGAATGCCTAAAAGGAAAAAGCGTTGCTGAGATTGCCCGGGAGCAGAACAAAGACGTACTCGATGCTTTCCTGGATCTCGCGCTCGAAGAAAACCTGGAAACGGAATTTGAACGGCGCGAGGTGAACAGTGACGAGGCCGCGATGAAAGCTTTGCTCACGAGCCCGTATACCATTGTTGGGCAGTCCGACGGCGGAGCTCACGTGGTTTTTCGCACAGACTACAGTTATTCGACTTATCTCTTGTCCCACTGGGTTCGCGAAAAAGAGATCATGTCGCTGGAAGACGCCATCCGCAAGCTCACATTCATTCCTGCATCACTCTTCGGCTTGTATGACCGCGGTCTGGTTCGCCAGGGAATGGCCGCGGACTTGATGGTCTTCGATCCTGCGAGCATCGCGCCGCTGGAACCGGGCGAGGCTTACGATCTGCCGGGAGGTTCCCGGCGGCGTAAGCAGCTCGCGAAAGGCATCGAGATGACGGTGGTGAACGGGGAAGTGCTCATCGAAAAAGGCGAGCACACCGGAGCTTACCCCGGTAAAGTGGCGCGCAGCGCACGCGTTCCGCACTGATCGCTTACCACCAAGATCCCGAAGGACACGAAGTTTAGGCTTAAGGGCGGAGTTATCCGGCCCTGCGCAAGAACTTCGTGTCTTCATGCACCTCGTGGTAAAATTCTCAACAGAGATGGAAGCACCAATTAAACAGTATCGGATCGAAGAATACATCATCGCGGACGAACCGTTTTACGTTCCAAACTTCGATGAAGTAGAGATTTTTGAAGCAGCTTACCGGCAGCGGATTCCGGTGTTGCTGAAAGGACCGACGGGCACGGGCAAAACTCGCTTCGTCGAATATATGGCGTGGAAGCTCGGTCGCC
>DATDMO010000208.1:0-5499 GCA_036518755.1 Candidatus Acidiferrales bacterium
GGTAGAGGTATCGGTCAAACGCCCGCGTGCACCGAATCTAGGCCGGCGCCAGCGGAGCGCGGCCCGCGGATTCGAGCTCGATCCGCAAAAGCCAGTCAAAATGGAATTTCTCGGCCGCCAGCCATTTCTCGAGCTCCTCGCGTCCCGGAGCGTCGAATTCCACCAGCATCTTGCCCTCGTGCATGTTCACGAGGACGCGCCGCGCCGAAACCGGCCCCTCTTTTTGTAACCGCGAAGAAAGTTGCTCGGCGCCCTGGCGCGTGAGGCATGCAAGCGTGTGTAGCGAAATGTAGCGCGGCATCCCATCTCCTCTTCCATTCCAGCGATTGAGTGTGAATCGTAGCAGAGAGGGAAAGCCTTGCGTCCGCGAAAAAAACAAATCATCCTGCACGCTCGCGCCGGGCGGCTCTTCAAAACCATACTGAACCAACGGACAGGTGACCGAGCTGAAAACCCGCCCTCGAAATCGCTGCTTGGAACTCGAACCCCTCCATAAAATGAATCGCGGCAATCTCAAAGTCCGGAGGCAGACATGACCAAACCCCGCGTAGTCGCGATGTTTTTCTTCCTGGCGGCGATTCTCGGAATCGCAGGAATCACGCACGCCAGAGTTGCGACCGGCACCATGGAGGGAACCGTGGTTGATTCCCACGGCAACCCTGTGGCCGACGCCACCGTCACCATGCAGACCTCCGACGGCTCACGTCCCTTTGCAACGCACACGGATGCCCACGGCCACTTCGAGTTCACGCGGTTCGAAACAGGTCAATACGATTTGCAGGCTTATTCCCACGGCATGTTTTCCAAGTGGACCAAGCGCATCTCAATACACCGAGGTAAAAGGACGTCCGTCACCTTGCGCCTCCCGCCCGTGGCGGATATATCCGTTACTGTTAAAAAGTAAATGATCGCGAAGCTTCCGGCGAACTTCCCATAGATTGTTGTAGTACCCCGGTACTGCCGAAATGTGCCGCGTGACCTATAGTTTGCTCCCGCGCCTCTTTGTAACCTACATCGGCGGGTTGGGAGCTGCGTTGCGGGGACAACGGTTCTAAATAGAGCCGTAGCACGCTAACCAACCCGTCTTATTCCCACTGCCCATCCGGAATCCCGGCCCAATTTGAACGATACATCCGCGGATCGCGCTCGAAGTTGATCAAAAACAAAGTCTGGTTAGTGAAAAGTAGCGCTGGCGGTGTTGTCCTGGATCATGGAGAAAGTGCAGGTGCCGCTAGTGGTCGTGCCTGTGGTGACGCTGCAGCTTGCCCCGCTCACGCTGGTAGCGCTGCCGCCCCACCCCGTGAAGGTTGATGGAGAACTGGTCGTCGCCGTCAGCGTAACCCTGGCCCCGCTCGCGTAGCGGCCCGTGCAAGTGCCGGATTCAGCGAGCGGCGTGGTGGACGTTGCCGCGATCTGTGTGCAGCTGATTTGGCCCGTGCCGTCCGTCACCGTTCCCGATCCCGTTCCGCTCAAGGTCACCGTGAGGCTAAAGGTAAGATTCGCACCGGCCAGGAAAACATCCTGAAGGGCGTTCGTGTCGCGCGCCACCAGGTTATCGGCAGACGAGATAAAGCTCACAGTGGCGCCGTCGCCGCTGATCGCCGGAACGATGCTATTGCCATCGGCCGGAGGGGGCGTCGCCCCACCCGCCTGGCTTGCCAGGAACGTATACGGCACGCATGCCGTGGTAGTAGTCGGCAGGACCTCGCAGGTATCCCTCACAAAGACGTTCTCGATGCCATTTGCAGCATTGGCGCCGAAATTGGACCCCAGCGAAGCGAAGGCAACGTACTGCCCCGAGGCGCAACTCGTGGTGGCCCCGCCGCATGAATTGATGCTCGGATGCTCGCTCAACGCATTGGCGGGCGTGGTGCCGTTCGGCGTGGAAATAAGATGCGTTGCGGCGACGCAAGCCGGCGTCGTCGCGGCTCCGGTGCATGTGTCCCGCACGTAGATCTCCTGCGTCGGTCCAACGCCCGTGATCAGCGTCGTGGCAGTGGAATCGAAAGCCACGAACCGGCCGTCGCTCGAAATCGCAGCCTCGGCACTCGCGCCATCTGCCGGTGTCACGCCGTCCGGTGTGGAAACCAGATTCGTCCCCGTCACGCAGGTGTTGCTACTTGAGGCGATTGTAGTCACGCAGGTCGAGCGCTCGAAGATTTCGGCGGCTCCGCTTGGATTGGGCGCAGTTGCGCCTAGATTGCTTGCCGAAGAAGTGAACGCTACGAAAAGTCCGTTGTTGGCAATCGCAGGGTTCGAACTCGGAGCATTCCCCGGCGTCGTGCCATCGGCGGTCGAAACCAGATACGTCGTGGGAGTACATCCGGTCGACGCGGGCGGCACTACGTTGCACGTATTACGAATATAGACCTGCGGTGTGACGCCGTCGGCGACTACATTCTGCACCAGATTCGTCGCCAGCGAAACGAAAGCCACATACTGGCCGTCCGTGCTGATCACCGGATTGTAGCTGTCACCATTGCCGGGCGTAGATCCGTCCGCTGAGATCGAGACCAATGCCGCGGTCCCGGTAGCCGTGCCGGTGCAGCCTGAAGCCGCGCCGCCGGTCGTTGTACAGGTCGGCTGCCAGTAAACTTGCCGCGTGCCCCCGGAAACCGAAACATAGTTGACAAGATTGCTCGCCGTCGAAGTGTAAGCAACGTGAGCCCCCGTGCTATCAAGTGAAGGCTCCGAGCTCGAACCGTTGGGCGCCGCTCCGCTGGGCGTCAGGCTCACCTCCGAAGTGCTCGGCGTGCAACTTGAGCCTGTCGCCGTGGTCGAAGCAAGACATGTGCTGCGCACAAAAATGCCGCTTAAACCAGTTGTCGGATTTGCGAGCAGATTTGTGGAACTCGAAGCAAAAGCCACCAGTTGGCCCGTCTGCGTGGCGGCTGGGCCTGCGGTCGAAAGGGTGGGAATCGTGCCCGAGCACGTCGCACCGCAAATTCCGTTGTCAGCCTGGCTCCCATCCCGCGCGAGATCGACGATCACCGGCAGCCCAAACAAATTGGTGGGATTCACGGCAAATGTAACAACATTCGAGGTCCCGCCCCCCGGCGCAGGACTCACTACTTGCACCTGGTTGACTCCCGCCGATGCTAAATCTCCGGCGCTCAGCAAGGCCTCCAAAGTCGTCGCGTTCACAAAAGTGGTAGTCCTCGCCGCGCCGTTCATCGTTACTGTGGAATTGGGAACGAAGCCCACACCGGTCAACGCGATTGTGATGGCAGCGCTTCCCGCGTTTACCGCAGCGGGGCTCAAGGAGGTGAGGCTCGGTGTCTGGTTCTTTACGGACAAAGGGAAGCTGTTGGATGATCCCCCATTCGGTGCTGGATTCACCACGGCAATCTCCAACGTTCCAGACGTACTCAGATCCGCGGCGAATATCGACGCGTGCAGTGAAGTTGAGCTGATGAAAGTGGTCGGGTGATTGTTTCCGTTGACGGTGACGGTCGATTGCGAGACGAAATTCTTGCCGGTTACCGTCAGCGTAAAGCCCACATCTCCGGCGAATGCCCCCGCGGGCGAAAGGGAAGTAATTTCCGGCACCGAGCTTGCATTGGGGTTGATCGAGAATGGAAGCGGAAGCGTCACGCCGCCACCCGGTTGCGGCGTCGATACTTGGACCTGCGCCACGCCCCCATTTTGGATAAGGATGGCCGGTACCAACACGGTCAGCGTCGTGGAACTGACGAACACGGTAGACGGGAGACCCGGGTTGCTTGGCGACGCAAGGGTTTGGCCGTTCCAGTCAATAGTCGATGAGGGGGTAAAGGATTTCCCAGTGACGGTTAAAGTAAAACTTGGTCCGCCCGCCTGGATGCTGGTCGGCGAGAGAGCCTTGAGGACGGGTCTCGGAAAATTGATTTGCTGCTGACAGTCCGCGAGCGCCACGGCCAAAACGATCGTCAGCAATAGTGAAAGGCGAGACCTACTCCCCAAGCTTGTCACCCCTGAACGCGCGGGCTGGAACCAACCGCCGAAAGCAATCGTAGAGACTACTAGAGATGGCTGCAACGGGCAATCAGGATGCCTGCCGTGCAGTCCCGGAGGCGCTGGTACCACGTCGGCCCACTTGGCCCACCGTCATTCCGAGCTAAGCCCGCGCCTTTGCCTTTGCGCGAAGCGCCGGGGCGCGCAGTCGAGGGATCTCCCTTCGATGTACGCAACGCGCGCAATCAGTCAAAAACAAACTATTGTTTCGCTTGATCGCCGCTGTTCTTTGCCGCCGCGGCCAACTCGGCGTCGTAATCGTGGTGCAAGATAGCTCTCGGATCAGACGGCGACACGTGGTGCCATCGCCCGTCAGCACCCTCCAGGCATTCGTCTTCCGCGATCCTGGCCCCCGGCTTTGTATCCCGGTAGAGAAGCAGGCGAATGCTCCAAGGCTTCGAGTAAACCTTCGGGTCCTCCAGTCGAGCTTCGTACCGCATCGTGTTGGGACCAAGAAGCGCATAGCGTTCGATCACATGCAACTGGTCACTATGATAATTCCCAGCTTCATCGAGCCATGTCTGGTCGCCCAAATCCACCACGTCGATCACCAGAGTGTTTCCTTCCCAGTGGCTGCGCGAATCCCCCATGAAGTAGTCGATGCCATCGTCGTGCGGAACCGTTTCAGGATCGATAATCCGATAAGCGTGAGCATCGGTGTACACGAACGCCAGATTCCCCGGGCTTTGAACGATCTGGAATGGCGTCGGCAAATAAACCGCGCGCGGCACGCCCGCCTGAAAGCAATTGGAAGCAGGATCGGCGCTTTCGCGCTTCCCGAAATTGTCGTCGCGTTGTTTCTTGGCAGCGGGCAAGTAAGGAATTTTTCCGTCAGCAGTATCGATCACCAGGGTCTTCGACGCCGCGATTCCGTTCCCTTGGGGATGGCCTTCAATGTTGACGTACGCGGTCGTTCGAGCTTGCCAGATGCCTCGAAGATCCGGAGCCCCATCCGGGAGGCGCGCCGGAGAGTAGGCCTTGCTCTGTCGCGGAGGATTTCCCCAGGCGACCCTGGGATTCGCACCGCCGATGCACATCGCAGCTTCAGCCAGCCAGATCGCGAGCAAAAGTCTTCTATTCATGTTTGCTCGATGGATTGCCTTCCGAGCGCGGATAGTGCTCCACATCGCGCTCGCCCTCGTGGCAGTCGTACTCCACCAGCCGTTCCTTGGCGGGGTTCCTCCTGAGCGTCAAGTGCATCGTCCACGGTCGTGAAAATACCGTAGGGTCCTCGACCGTTGCGTCGAGGGCAATCGAATTCGGACCGGTCATCGTGTAGCGCTCCACTACGTGCTCGTTTTCGTCCACGAAGTTCGCATCCATGTCGAGCCACGTCCGGCCGTTGAAATTCGCCACATCGACCATGAACGTGTCGCCATCCCAGTGCCCCCGCGAGTCTCCGTCCCAAGCCGCATAGTGGCTCGGATGCGGGCTTGCGTCTTCGGGGATGATGCGAACGTCGTGCGTGTACTCGAACAGGATGACGATGTATTTCTCATCCTGAAT
>DATDMO010000209.1:0-7100 GCA_036518755.1 Candidatus Acidiferrales bacterium
AACTATGGCAGTCAATTGCGCAATGCAGCGGTTCGGCGATTTTCAATCTCGATTATCGGGAGGCGGCGATGCAATGCAGCGACGTCAGAAGCATTTGCTTCAGAGATCAATCGCGAGTCGAAAGGGGCAACAGGGAATTCCTCAAGCGACGGCGCATATACAACCGGCTCTACATGCGGGCGTGGCGGGCCGACCCGCACCACCGCGAACGCGAACTCCGCAACCGCCAGCGCTGGCATTACCAGCGTAAATTGCGGAGTGTACAGAGCGATCATCGTCCATTTACGGACGACGTCGGCCGCCCGGTTTGCGGCTTCTGCCGCAAAGATCCTCCGGTTCGCGAAGTGATGCGGCTGCGCATCTCCCTGGATGCTGCAGCCCGTTTTGTGCCAATCCGCGTTCCTTACTGCGGCAACTGCTGATGCCAAGCGAAAGCCAGCATCGCCGCATGCAAATGCGCCTTCGCAACGCGGAGGCTCCGCCGCCGGCGAATCCATGAGAGGCAAGGATTTCAACACCGGGCTCCGCGGCGTTTTGTTCGAGGCGCAGCATTACGAGCGAATGGGCGCAGCCGTGTGGCTCTACGGCTGGCTGGTGCTGCGCCAAACCCATCAGAGCGGATCCGTCGGATGGGTGCTGGGCGGCGCCCCAATCAGCTATCGCGAAATCGAGGAAGAAACCGGCTTCAACCGCCGAACCCTCGAGCGCTGGATGACCACGCTGCGTCGCCACGGCTATGTCGAAACCGACGCAGTTCCCGCGGGCGTTGCCGTCCGCATTACCAAGGCCAAGAAATTTCCACAGGGTGGCCGCAATTCAGCGGAGGGCGTACGCAAAGTTGCGGAGGGGTCTACGCAGAATTTGCAAAAAAGTACGAGCAAGTACGAGTCGAATCAAAATACTACCGACGGGATAGGTAGTTCATCCATAGTTGGATCACAAGATAGAACCGTAACACCCTCACCAAATGCGGATTTCCACAGCCAAACCAAAAACCAAGTTCAAAATCCCAAGAAAAACCGTAACCCAAAATCTTCCGGGCTAGGTCAAACGCAAAACCAAAATCAACCACAGCAACGGCCAAACCAGCCCCCAAGCGCCCAGCGCGAACCGGAGCTGAGCCTGCACGAAACCTACCTTCTGATCACGCGCTTGCGGCAGCAGCTCCTTCGCTCCGAGCGCGATGAAGCCGTGCGGCGCGAACTCGCCGTCGGCACCGGCCCCGAGGTGCCCCGTTCATGAAAAAACTCCTTAGACTTCGCAAGGAAGTGAGCCACGGCGGGATCATTCCGCGCGGCTGGAAACTCGCCTGGTACGAACCGCGCCGCCGCATCGGTGTGTATTGTCCCGCTCCACTCCATTGGATTTTTCGCGCGGCCCGCGAATGTAAGCGCCGCGTTCGCCTGGCGCTTCGCGCGCCGACCATCGAGTGCGCCGAGGTTTTCGAAATGCAGCGCAGGCACCGCGATCGCGAACACCTCGCCGCCGAATATGCGCGAGGATATTTTCAGGGCTGGCACGAATGCTTCCACGTCTGCCTGGAAACCGTCGAGGACGAGGTGACGCGCGGAAGCAATCTATGGGATATCGGCGACCTGCTTTCTGGCGCGCCGCCGAAGCAGCCTAGAAAAAATTGACGCTCCGGTCGGGATCGTCATCCCGAGCGGAGTTCGCCGCGCGTTCTTAGGGCGGGCGCCTTTGCCGTTTCTTCGTAGGGGCATGGCATGCCATGCCCGGCGAACATGCTTGGCTACCTGTGGGCTATTCGCCTCGCAAACGGGCCGCGGGCAGTCATGTAGCTCGGGTCTTCAGACCTGAGGATTTTCGGGCCCCTGCAACGCCACTCTCGGCCGCGGGGCACAGCAAGCCACGAGGAGGGGCTACGTGAAAGCAGCCGAGATCTTCTCTGACTGTTACGGACGCTACCGAGTTCTGCGCGAATGGCTCAAGAATTCGGCGGGCACCGTGCCCGCGATCGATCTTGAAAATCCTTTGGCGGGCTACCAATGGCGGCCGGAGCCGGGCCGCGCCCGCGAATACATCGTCGATTTCGAACGCATCGGCCGCCGCGCCCTGGCGCGCTCGGAATGGAAAGGGCGGCTCAAGCTGTTCAACGTCTATTTTGTGCGTGGCGCGGACTATCACCGCGCGGTTCGCCTTGTCGGCGTGTCTGAAAACACCTTCGATTATTGGTACAGGGAAGTAAAACGCGAGCTAGGCGGCGAATTTTCGCGCGCCGGCCTGTATCCGCCCTCGCAATATTTCCTGGCCCGCACCGCGCGAATCGTGAAAGTCAAACGCGCCGCCACCGCGCGGAGGAAACCTGCTCGGCAACGCGCCGCAGCCTCGTCGTTCTGAAGCGGAGCGTCCCGCGCCTTTGCTTTTGCGCGAAGCGCCGGGACACGAAGTCGAAGAATCTCTCTTGGATGTACCCGTCGCCAACGCATCAATTGAAGAGAGGTCCTTCGGCTGCGTTTCGCGCACTCAAACAACCCGCGAGAAGCAACCTTCGCGAAACTCCGCTCAGGATGGCGTTGGTTACAACGAGCCGCGCTTGCGTGTGCCGGAAAGAAGATCGCGAATCAGCGGAATACCCAGGTTGAAGGGCGCGAATAGAAGATTCTTCAGCAGGGTCGAGCCTCTTGCGCTTTTTTCGTGAGCCAGCTCGGCCTGATATTTCTTGCTCTGCATCATCGCGACGATATATTTCAGGAAATCGACGTCGCATTTCTCGCACTGGCCGCCTTGCAGTTGTTCGTGTTTGCACGCCGGACATTGATAGCGCAGCGTGGCATGGCAGCGCGGACAAAAGCGCGCATCGTCCGCCGCCTCGGTTTTGCACCTGGGGCAATTCATAACTTAAATCTTACGTGGCACGCGCGGCTCGCAGCCGGGAACCGCTTCCGGTGCGCTCACGCCGTTACCTGACCGTCGGTACAGGCCCCTTCTTTGCGGCAGGAGTTGAAGCCTGGGAGTGTGACGGGCGGCCCCGGCGTCGTCATTCCGGGCGGAGTCCCGCGCTTTTTTCTTCGCGCGATGTTTGCGCGGCGCGGGGCGCGGTCGAGGAATCTTTCTTGGATCATTTGCATCGCCGAGTCTCAGACGACAGCACGCGCCCGTAAGTCGACGATCGAGCCTCTTACCAATTCGTTCGCGGTCGGAATTTCACCGAATCGCTGGCGGGCTGCACCACCTTGAATTGTTTGCCATGGCAGTGCCGCCGCGTCTGGTCCGCCGCTCGCACCGGCGCGGTCTGCGCTTTTGCTTCAGCGGTGGGAGCCAGAAGCCGCACCACGTGCCGCAGCCGCTCTTGCCTGAAGGGCTTGGCCATGCAAACGACGGCGCCGAGCGAATGCGCGTTGGAATAGTCGCTTGGATAGCCGGACCTGGTCAGCAGCATCACCGGGACCGTTTGCAGCCGCGGCGTCGATTTCACCAGCGCGCACAGCTCGTACCCGGGCAAATCCTCTCCTTCGATTTCGGCGATCAGCAGCTTCGGCGTGACGATCTTCAAAATTTCGCGCCCTTCGCTGGCGCTGCCGACGGCCAGCACTTCATAGCCATCGCTGCTCAACGCAATTTTCAGGGAACTGCGTATGGCCGGATCCGCATCCACAATCAGCACCAGCGGTTTTCCCGGATTGACGATTCGATCGTGCAGCCTGGGAACCTCTACCGAGAGCCTGTGGCCCGCCGTGTCCACCAGCTCCGCTTCCCCGCGGCCCAGGGCCACGCCAATCGATTGCCGCCCGCCGGGCATATCCGTAACGCGCACCACTCGCCCCGTCTGCTCGGCCTGCACGGCCACTGGCGACTTGCTATACGGAAAGGTCACCGCCACACCCATTCCTTTTGAGAACCCGCGCTGCGAACTCACAAAAAGCACGCCCCCGCGCGAGACATCCAGCGTGGTCGATACTTCGTCTATGTTGTCGATCACATCAAGGCTGCGAACGCGCACTGGCGCGGAAATCAGCGCTCGCCGCCGCATTCGCCGTTCGCCGCGGGACAGTTTCGCGGCCGCGTCGTCGCTTGCCGGCGCGGTTATCTCGCATTCTTCAAACGCAGCGCCTTCAGGCGCGCCATTCTCTCTGGATCCGCCATTCGCGGAAAAATTTCCTCGTTCATCGTCGCCAGGCGTTGCCGAACCGAATGCGTCGCTCATTCCGATTGACCCTCGTTCCTGAAACTCGTTCTAACCCGCACAATAGCAACCAACTCGCGCGCCTCCAGTAGCGGGGTAGTTTCATTCGCCCGGTACCCCCGTGGCTCCCCCAGTTAGTACCTCGGTACCAAGTACCCCCCCCCAAACGCCCGCCGTAGTGTGCGTTAGCGCCGTCATTCCGAGCGGAGTGTCCCGCGCCCTTGCCTTTGCGCGAAGCGCCGGGACACGCAGTCGAGGAATCTCTCTTGGATTGGTCCGGAGGGATGGAAGGCATTGTATTGATCGCTTGAACCTGACGCGATACGATCGGGCCATCGCAACGGGGTACCGCTTTGGCCAAGAAATTGCGAAAACAAACAGAGGAAGCGTAAAAATCAGGTCGTTCGCCCCGAAATGATGGCGCACGTTCGCCGCTCCATCGCCAAGAACCGCAAGTTGCTCGAATTGCTGGCGCAGTAAATGCCGTTTCGCGTTTACCCCACCGTGGCCGAAGCCATGGAAACTCACCGCTTGCTGATCGAGGAATTCGGCGGAAGCCACGGCGTGCGCGATATCAAGCTGCTGGAACCCGCCATCTTGCGGCCGCAGAACAGCTATTACGGAAATCTGCTGGGGGAGGCAGCGGCGCTCATGGAGTCGCTCGCCAATAATCACGCCTTCATCGACGGAAACAAGCGCATCAGCTTCGTGACGACTGACGCGATGCCCAGAGCCAACGGCTATTTCCTCGATGTCGAACCTTCCGCCGCCCACCAGCTCATCACCAGCGCAATGGAAGGCGCAGGCTTCCGCTTCCCGCTAATCCTCGACTGGATCACCGCGAACCTAAAGCCCCTCGACGCCAAAGAATCGCCGTAGGGGCGCGGATCCACGCCGGTGGAAGCGCAGGCCTTCAGGCCTGCGAAAAGCGCTCTGCATTCGATGGGCTTTAGCCCTGGGGTCCTGCGAAGTGGAACGTCAGGGCCTCAGCCCTGATACAAACCACGACGCGAAGCGCCTGCCTTTGTGCTATACGATCGCGTCATCGCAACGAGGCGCCGCGCTGGCTAAAAAACTGCGGACCCATAAAGGGTGCTATACTCCCCGGTCGTTCCGACTAAGACATGCATCAGCCGCTTGTTGTTCGCGCTCGAGAAAGCCTGGGCGGTTCCCCCATCCGCTTCGTCGGAAAGGAGACCTTTGTCAAGCTGGCGGCCGGCGCGGCGGCTGGCTCTGTCACGGTCCTTGAAGACATCAGCCCGGCCCATCACGGCCCGCCGCTCCATGTGCATGACTTCGAGGAATTCTTTTACATCCTGACCGGCAGGTTTCTCTTCGAGATGGACGGGAAGCCTTTTGAAGTCGAGGCGGGCGACTTTGTCCACGCCCCCTCGGGCGTCCCGCACGTTTTCCAGAACACCACGGACCAAGAAGCAAAGATGCTTGTGATTGCCCGCCCCGGCGGCATTGAAAACTACTTTGCCGAGTTGGCCGAGCGCATGATGACCGATCCTGGAAATGTGCCGGCGCTCAACGCCATCGCCAAGCGCTACGGCATAGTCGTTCTGGGCCCGCCCATCGCGGCCAGGAACAAGTCGGAGGCACCGTAGCATTCCTCTAGCTCAGCATTACGGCACCGCGCAAAAAGGGAAGTCATGTAGCTCAGGCGTTCCCGGCGGCGTCTGCCGGGAAGGCCTGAGGCTTTTCGGCCCCGAGCTTGCACCGTCATTCCGAGTGGAGTGTCCCGCGCCTTTGCCTTTGCGCGGAGCGCCGGGACACGCAGTCGAGGAATCTCTCTTCGCCTTGGGTGTGAGGCCTGGCTGGTGCAGGCCCACCGCAGTCATGTAGCTCAGGTCTTCAGACCTGAGGTTTTCGTGCCTTTGGAGGCTATTTGCATGGCACCGCCGTGTCCTGCGCCGCAACGATCTGCCATTTGCCCCGACGCTTGAGCCAAGTATCAGTCCACACGAGGCAGCGCATGGTTTCCTTGCCATCTTTGTCCCTGCGAAGAGCGCGCTCGCTGCCATAGATGATCGCGATACTGTCTCCAAAGAAGCGCACCTTCGCATCGTCGAGACGACAATCGCTCTCCTTCAAGGATGTGTCGCGCTTGAGCGCCTGGGTTTTGTCGTAGCGTTCGCCTCCGGGCGCGGTACCTTGAAAATCGTCCGCGAGCAACTCCTTCACAACCGCTTTCCCCGTGCAGCCGGCCTCCGCCCAGTCACGCTCCATCTGAATCATTTGCTTCGCAATTGGGTCGTCCCCTGACGCCCACCGTCCCTGCTGCGGCTGCTGGGCCGGCGCCGCAACGGCCATCAGCGCTGCAAGCGCCTGCGCCAACCAAACAGCCACCGCTGCCATCTGCTTTCGCATCTTGGAACCCCCAGATGTGACGGGCCTGATCTTACCGGCTCGAAGAAAAAACGTCCAACGCAGACAAGAAACCACAGCCAGAAAATGAACCGGGGACCTGAAATGGTAGGCCCGCGCGGACTTGAACCTCAGAGGCACTGCGAAGTGTCGCCGTACATGGCGCTACTTTGCCTGCGGCACTTCGGCGAGATGCTCGGCCAACGCGACCCATTGCCCGTTGCGGCGAATATAGGTCACGGTATATCGGGCGAAGGCGGTATACGCCTTGCCCTTCTTATTGGTTCCGCGCTCAGTGTCGGTTCCCACCACGACAGCTGTATCCTGGTCAATGATCACATTCCGGTCAGCCAGGGTTTGAGATTCCGTTGGATCGACATCGCCCGTGACGGTCTCCTTGATGAAGGCTTCTTTATCCAATGGTTTTTCGCCGCCGAAGGTGGCGACGAATTTGTCATCCAGAATGCGGCGAAGCGTGGCCGCATCGTGATTGTGCTCGGCGGTCACCCAAACTTGTTCGAGGTCGAGGATCTGTTGCTTCGCGTCAACATCTGCCAGCGCGGTGCTGGAAATCGGCGCTTTCGCG
>DATDMO010000210.1:0-15551 GCA_036518755.1 Candidatus Acidiferrales bacterium
GGCAAGCGGATGATCGTGTCCGTGGCGTTGAGTCCTACTCCAACGACGTCCACGGAATCGGGGTTTGCAGCGTTCATCTCCCAATCACTCTAGCCGAGCTCTCAAAGTTTTGAAATGGGTTGATGAAGAATCCCGTCGCGCGTTTATTAATTGCGCCGCGTGATTTGCTGTGATAGAAAAATTCTTCCGGATGTATGCGAGTCGCGCACTTAATGAATTGCTTGCAATCGTGGTGCCCGCGCGTCAGGGGTCGGCAGGCCGACACTTCAGATGCCACTTCATGAATCTGAAGCGATCGTTCTCCAGCGCTATGCGCTCGGTGAATCTGATCGGCTCGTGAGTTTTTTCTCGCGCACCATGGGAAAGATGCGCGGAGTGGCGGCCGGAGCGCGCAAGCCGAAAAGCCGATTCGGCGCGACGCTCGAACGCCTCTCTTACATTCGCATTTGGTTTTTTGAGCGCGAAACACGCGAACTGGTTCGCATCAGCCAGTGCGAAATGATCGAATCCTTTCTCGATGTGTTTAGCGATTATCCGTCGAGCGTGGCGCTCTCGCTGTTTAGCGAGATAACGGAAACGGTTCTGCCGGATCGTGAGCCTTCGGACCCGAGCTTTCGCCTGCTGTTACTAGCGGCGCAAGCCGTGAAGCGCACTGGCAAGCCGGACCTGCCCCTGGCCTACTTCGCCCTGTGGACAGTGAGGTTGGGTGGCTGGCTTCCATCTCTAAGCCGCTGTGCGCGTTGTGGGAACGCGTTGGACGCAACTGCGGCGGGATACGTCGCGGCAAATGCCTCGGCGATAGCCTGTGGCAGCTGTCGGAGAGTTGGGATGCGCAAGCTCTCTCCGGCTGTGCTGGTAGCTGCCCGGAGAATCTTGGAAGAACGGTTGGACCGCCTGATCCAAGATCAGGAGCCCATCAGTCCACGAGTGGCGAGGGACCTGGCGGACGTAATGCTTGACGTAATCGAACACCAAATTGATCGCAAATTGAAATCGCGGGAACTTCTAGAATCACACGCGTGAATCTTTTAACTCGAAACATTAAGATGCCAAAAACGGTCACGAAACGCCCGGGATTGACGTTCCAAGACCTTCTATTGAAGCTTGAACACTATTGGACGCGACGCGACTGCATTTTGCAGCAACCCTACGACATCGAGGTAGGTGCCGGGACCATGCACCCCGAAACCTTCCTCCGCGTCCTTGGGCCGCAGCCTTATCGGGTAGTGTACGCGCAGCCGAGCCGGCGTCCCACAGACGGGCGCTACGGCGAGAATCCGAACCGGTTGTACAAGCACACGCAGCTTCAAGTGATACTTAAACCCTCGCCTTCAGATATTCAGGATCTTTACTTGGAAAGTTTGGCTGCGGTGGGCATCAACCTGAAAGAACATGACGTTCGGTTTGAAGAAGACAATTGGGAATCGCCCACGCTCGGAGCATGGGGAATTGGCTGGCAAGTGCTGCTCGATGGGCTGGAGATCACACAGTTCACTTACTTCCAGCAGTGCGGCGGAATCGATTTGGATCCAATTTCTGTCGAACTCACCTACGGACTCGATCGTATCGCGGCGTATCTTCAGGGAGTAGACAATGTGTTCGACGTGCGCTGGTCAGACACGATGACCTACCGACAAGTCCGGTTGGCCGAAGAGCAGCAATTTTCGGCTTACAGCTTCGACTATGCAGACGCTGCATCTACCCGGAAGCAATTCGATCTAAACGAGGCCGAGGCCGCGCGTCTGCTTTCCAAATGGAATGCAGCAAGCAAGGACGCTACTGAAATCGAGCGCTTTCCCATCCTGCAAGCCTACGACCTGTGCTTGAAGTGCTCCCACCTCTTTAACGTGCTCGACGCGCGCGGCGCCATCTCAGTCACGGAACGCGCCGGAATGATTGGACGAGTGCGCAAGCTTGCAACGCAGGTCGCACGCGCCTGGCTCGACCAGCGGATCGCAGTCGAGGCCTCAGCCGGAGTTGTCGCGTGAAGCCTAGAGCGAAATCCCGTGGGACTCGGAAAACTTCATCCGGCCCCCCGTCGGCCGCCACAGCATCGGCCGACTTCCTCTTCGAAATCGGTTGCGAGGAAATTCCGGCGGGCATGATCGCGAAAGCTGCACGTGAGCTTAAAGCGATACTTGGAATGCAACTTTCAGCGCACGCGCTCGTCGGCGAGACGACAGCTGAAGAATCGATTGAAACGTTTGGCGCTCCTCGAAGGCTCGTAGCCATCGCGCGAAATGTTCGAGTAAAACAGGAAGATGTCACGCGGGAAGTTGTCGGACCCCCCAAGTCTGTGGCGTACGACGTTGCGGGCCAGCCGACGCGTGCGGCGTTCAGCTTCGCCGAAAAACAGGGCGTGCCCGTCTCGAAGCTTGTAGTCGTCAACACTCCCAAGGGTGAATGCGTCGCGGTGAAGCAGGTAATTCTCGGCAAGCCCGCCACGGAAATTCTTGCCAGTGTGCTGCCGGAAGTGATTCGTGAGATTTCGTGGCCCAGGTCGATGATTTGGGCTGGGGCGCAAAGTCCTCGCTTCATACGTCCCATTCGGTGGATCGTCGCGATACTCAACGGCAAGAAGATCCCGTTTTCGTTCGCCGGGGTTGAGTCCGGGAATCACACGGAGGGGCATCGTTTTCTTGGGAAGAAGGAAATCGCAGTGACGGGACCAGCGAACTACGAGTCCCGGCTGCAGAAGAACTTTGTCCTCTGCCGGCCCGAAGCCCGCCGCAAGAAAATTGAACGTGAATTGCAAGCACTCACCAGCCGCCGAGGTGTCCGCGTGCACGAGGATGCCGGGTTGCTCGACCTCGTAACGTACTTGAATGAGTATCCGGCCGTGATCCTCGGAAACTTCGATCCTGAATTTCTAGTATTACCTGAAGAAATTCTGATTACCGTCATGCGGGGGCACCAGAAATACTTCGCCGTCGAGAATCGTTCGAGAGAACTTGCGCCGCATTTCCTAGCCGTGATCAACCTCGCGAAGGATGCGAAGGGCTTGGTAAGGGCAGGGCACGAACGCGTGCTGCGCGCACGCTTCGCGGACGCGCAATTTTTCTGGGAGTCCGATCAGAAGATAAGCCTGGGCGAGTACCTGCCGAAGCTCGCGGCGGTGACCTATGAGCGTCGGCTCGGCAGCTACGGCGACAAAGTCGAACGCATGCGAGTGCTGGCGCGCTGGCTCTGCGAGCAGTGGTTCTCAGGAGGCGTGACACAGGCGGACGTGGGGGGCGCGGATCGCGCGGCAGAGCTTGCCAAGTGCGATTTGGTCACTGAGATGGTCCGCGAGTTTCCGGAGCTGCAAGGAGCAGTTGGAGGTCTTTACGCGCGAGCACAGGGCGAGCCGGAAGACATCGCCTGGGCGGTATACGATCAATACAAACCACTGGGACTCGATGACCCCTTGCCGCGCAACATTACCGGCTGCGCCGTGGCGCTCGCCGATAAGCTCGATTCGCTCGTTGCATGCTTTGCCGTGGGGGCCAACCCAACCGGTTCAAGTGATCCTTTCGCTTTGCGCCGCGCCGCGCTGGGAGTGGTGAAAATCATACTGGAAAAGAGTCTTCCGCTTTCGATTTCGGCCGCCATTTCCGCAGCGGCGAGGTCGTTGAGGGAATGCGCGCCGCGAATCGAGGCATCGCCGGAAGCGGAGAAGCAGGTGCTCGAGTTCCTGCTGGATCGCGCGCGCTACATCCTGCGCGAGCGCCGCGGGTATTCGTATGACGAGATCAATGCGGCGTTCTCAGCCGGCTCGGATGACTTGGGCGATGCAGTGGAACGCGTGGCCGCCCTCCAGGCAATCCGCCAGACCAGGAATTTTCCGCCACTTGCCGCCAGCTTCAAGCGTATCCGCAACATTTTGGAGAAGTCTGCCGGGAAACAAGACCAAGGGCAGGGAAGTGTTAAGCAGAATCTGCTTCGAGAGGCGCCGGAACTGCAACTTCATTCCGCAGCGCAGCGAATCGGAGCGGAGGCCACGCGGTTAAAGAGGGACAAGAAGTACCGGAAGGCGCTCGAAAAAATTTCGGAGTTGCGTCCGGCGGTCGATTTGTTTTTCGACAAAGTTCATGTAATGGCTGAAGACGAAGAAATTCGCAAGAATCGGATTGCGCTGCTGGGGACACTGCTCAAGGAGTTTTCGACCATCGCAGATTTCTCCGTCTTGGGATCAGAAGATTCAAAGGCACCTACTTGATGTTTTACATGAACACCATCCATCTCCAGTGAAGTTTTGCTTGATTTGTCGGAATGCCGACTAAAACGATCACAATTTTGTTACGAGATATAGCTAAGGAGAAACATGAAATACGTTTATTTCTTCGGCGCGGGAAAAGCTGACGGCACAGGAGATATGAAGGAACTTCTCGGCGGTAAAGGCGCCGGGCTGGCAGAGATGACGCGCATCGGTTTGCCTGTTCCAGCGGGATTTACGATCACCACCCAAGCATGCGACTACTACCTCAAGCACGACCATAAATTTCCAAAGGAATTGCGCGCCGAAGTTGGGAAAAATGTCGCGCGCCTCGAAAAGCTCACCGGAAAAAAGCTGGGTGATGCAAACAATCCGCTGCTCGTGAGCGTGCGCTCCGGCTCGGCGCGTTCGATGCCGGGAATGATGGAGACAATTCTGAACCTCGGCCTCAATGAACGGTCAGTGGAAGGTCTTGCAAAGGCTACTGCAAACGCACGTTTCGCATGGGACGCATATCGCCGGTTCGTTCAGATGTATTCGAGCGTGGTAATCGGTCTGCCAAAAGAGGATCTCGAATCGCGCCTGCGGGGAATGAAGGCCAAAATCGGTGTGAAGGACGACACCCAGGTTAGCGCCGATGGTTGGCGCGATCTTGTCGCCGAATACAAGGCTTACTTCAAGCAAAAGACTGGAAGGGATTTCCCCGAAGATCCCATCGAGCAGTTGTGGGGCGCCACTGGCGCAGTTTTCGAGTCTTGGATGGGCGAAAAGGCGGTCACCTACCGCCGCGTTGAGAAAATCACGGGCCTGCTGGGGACAGCCGTCAACGTTGTCCAGATGGTCTTCGGCAATATGGGGGAGGACTCTGGGACGGGGGTGTGCTTCACGCGCGATCCCTCCAGTGGCGAAAAGATTTTCTTCGGCGATTTTCTTTTGAATGCTCAAGGCGAGGACGTAGTCGCCGGAATTCGCACGCCGATGCACTTGAGCGAGATGAAGAGCAGGATGCCGAAAGTATATGCGCAGCTCGAGCGCGTGCGCGAAAAACTCGAAAAGCACTACCGCGATATGCAAGACATGGAATTCACCGTCGAGCGCGGCACCCTTTACATGCTGCAAACGCGCACGGGAAAACGCTCGCCTTCGGCAGCCTTCCGGATTGCAGTCGATATGGTTGGTGAGAAGCTCATTAAAGTTGAAGAAGCACTTGAAAGAATTACGCCGGAGGATGTGGAGCGGCTTTTCTATCCGGTGATCGATCCCAAGCTCGCCCGCACGGAACTCGCCAGCCGAAAGCTCGCAGAGGGGATCAACGCCGTTCCGGGAGCTGCCGTCGGAAAGGCGGTATTCACTGCGCATGACGCCGAAGCATGGGCCGGGCGCGGCGAAAAGGTGATCCTGGTGCGGCAAGAGACCAGCCCCGAGGATGTGGGGGGCATGAACGTGGCGCAGGGAATTCTGACCGCCACGGGAGGCAAGACGAGCCACGCCGCAGTTGTGGCACGCGGCTGGGGCAAGTGCTGCATTGTGGGCGCGGAAAAGCTCCAGATCAATGCAAGCGCCAAAACAATGAAGGCCGGCGACAAGACGGTGCGTGAGGGCGATTGGCTCGCGCTCGATGGCAGCGACGGTTCCGTCTATTCAGGTCAGGTGGAACTCATCCGCCCCGAGCCGCCCAAGGCCTACGAAACCTTGTTGAAATGGGCCGATAAGACCCGAAAGCTCGGCGTGCGCACCAATGCCGATACGCCTCGCGACGCTCGTGTGGCGCGCGAAATGGGCGCTGAAGGTATCGGCCTGTGCCGCACGGAGCACATGTTCTTCCAGGATTTCGAGCATCCCGAAAAGAGCATCGAGCGCCAGGATGCGATTCAGGAAATGATTCTCGCAGATACGTCCGAGGCGCGGCGCAAATCCCTAGGCAAGCTCTTGCCCTTCCAGCGGTGTGATTTCATCGGAATTTTCGAGGCCATGGACGGTTTTCCGGTGACGATTCGGATGATCGACCCGCCTCTCCATGAGTTCGTCCCGCACGATCGCGCCAAGCAGGAAGAGCTGGCCAAGAAGATGGGCATTTCGGCGGAAGCCGTGGCTCGCCGAGTGGAGCAACTTCACGAAGCGAACCCGATGCTGGGCCATCGCGGCTGCCGGCTCTCGATCACCTATCCGGAAATTCTGGAGATGCAGGTTCGCGCCATCATCGAAGCGGCCATCGACTGTCAAAAAAGAAAGATTAAAGTATTGCCTGAGATCATGCATCCGCTGACGATGGAGAAGAGGGAACTAAGAATTCTCGTGGACGCAACGCGACGCGTGGCGGAAGAGATCATTTCAAAATCAAAAGTAAAACTTGAATACCTTGTGGGCACCATGATCGAGCTTCCTCGCGCCGCGCTTCTTGCCGACCAGATCGCCGAGGTAGCCGAATTTTTCTCGTTCGGCACAAACGACCTGACACAGACCACCATGGGCCTCTCCCGAGACGATGCGGGACGGTTCTTGCCGGTGTATGTGGATCAGGCTAAGGCGGCAATCTTCAAGGACGACCCGTTTCAGACGCTCGACGTGGATGGTGTGGGCATGCTGATCAAGTGGGCGATCGAGCGGGGTCGGAAGACGCGCCCCAAGCTGAAGATCGGAATCTGCGGCGAGCACGGCGGCGATGCCCAAAGCGTGAAATTCTGCCACCGTGTGGGAATGAACTACGTGAGCGCCTCGCCCTTCCGCGTGCCCATCGCGCGGCTGGCGGCAGCCCAAGCCGTGATTGAAGACAAGAAACGGAAATAGGGAAATCGAGATGAAGCCCACATCGGCGAAGAAGCGCTTGGCCCTGGGAGTCATCGCGGCAGTCTGTGTGGCGGCGCTTTTGCGGACTGGGGTGGCGCATCCGGCGCGCGGCCACAATGGATCAGATGTCCCGCTCGCGCATTTTTCCGGCGAACGGATGCTTGCCGACATTCGCGTCCTATCCTCGGATCAATACCAAGGGCGCGGACCGGGAACCGAAGGCGAAAAGCTCACCATCGCCTACGTCCAGAAACAGTTCCGTGCAGCCGGCCTTGCGCCTGGTAATCCGGACGGAACCTATCTTCAAAAGGTGCCGATGGTCGGCGCTCGTCCTGGTCCAAATATGGATTTGACGTTTACGGGGGCGGGCGCTCCCATGCGCGCGACATTCGAGAAAGACTTCGTCGCATTCACGCGCTATCCGGTAAGGGACGCGAAGTTGGACGCCGAAATGGTCTTCGCGGGCTACGGCGTCCAGGCTCCTGAGTACAAATGGGACGATTTCAAGGGCATGGACGTGAAAGGCAAAGTGCTCGTCGTTCTCGTAAATGATCCTCAAATCAAGAAAGACGGCCGGCTCGATCCGAAAATGTTTGGCGGGAAAGCCATGACATATTACGGCCGCTGGACGTACAAATATGAGGAGGCGGAGCGCCTGGGCGCTGCAGGCTGTTTGATAGTCCACGAAACGGCGATGGCCGGCTATCCGTGGGAAGTGGTGCGCAATAGCTGGGCCGGAGAAAACTTCACGCTGCCGACGCAGGCCGCTTCTTCATTCGTGGAAGGATGGATTACCCACGTGGAAGCGCAGGCGCTTTTCAAAGCAGCGGGCTATGATTTTGCGTCGCTAAAAGAAAAAGCGCTGAGTCCTGATTTTCGTCCGGTGTCGCTGAAAATGCGGGCCAAAATTGAAATCCACAGTAATATTCGCAGAATCGAATCGCACAATGTGATCGGCAAAGTAACAGGCAGCGACCCCATTCTGAAGAACGAGTACGTGATTTACAGCGCGCACTGGGATCACTTTGGGATCGGCCCGCCGGTCAATGGCCAAGACATTTACCACGGCGCGCTGGATAATGGTTCCGGCTCCGCGGCGCTGATGGAACTTGCCCGCGCGTTTGCGGGTCTGAAAACGAAGCCGAAGAGGAGCATCTTGTTCTTGTCGGACACGGGCGAGGAGCAAGGTTTGCTCGGCTCGGCATACTATGCCGAACATCCGCTCTATCCGCTCTCCCACACTGCTGCCGATATCAACATGGACGGCATGAACGTCCTCGGCAAAACCCGCGACATTACCGAAATCGGCATGGGCGAATCGTCTCTGGACGAAGTTGTCGCCGCCGTCGCTCGCGAGCAGGGACGAACCGTGCGACCCGACCCGGAACCTGAGAAGGGCTCTTATTATCGCTCAGATCATTTCAGCTTCGCGAAAGCTGGCGTGCCCGCGTTCGATCCTAGTAGTGGCATCGACTACGTTGGAAAGCCCGCCGGATGGGGCATGAAGATGCGCAACCAATATACGCAGCATGATTACCACAAACCGAGTGACGTGATTAAGCCCTACTGGGAGATGGACGGCGCCGAACAGGATTGCGCGTTGTATTTCGGAGTGGGCTATCGCGTGGCCAACGCGCCGCAAATGCCCGCGTGGAAGCCCGGTTCGGAATTCAAAGCCGTTCGCGAAAAATCCCTCGGCGGAAGATAACTCGCGCGCGGCTATGAGCCCATCTCAGCGCAAAGCCGCACCGGGCAAAGCCGAAAGTCCTGCGTTTCTGTTACTTGTGCGCCGAGAACTCGCGCGCGTCGCCGACGCGCGAAAAGCGCCGATGATGCAGGCCTACATGAAATCGGCAATGCCGTACCACGGCGTGCAAACCGTACTCCTGCGCCAAACCTGTAAAGAGCTCTTCGCGAATCTCGATCTTTCGTCGCGCGCTTTCTGGCAAACCAAGGTGCTCGACCTGTGGCGTGGGGCGAAATATCGCGAGGAGCGCTACGCGGCAATCGCGCTCACTGGAATGAAGCGTTGCGCACCCTTCCAAACGCCCGCGGCGATGCCCCTCTACGAGGAAATGATCGTGACCGGAGCATGGTGGGACTACGTGGACGAAATCGCCGCGCATCGCGTCGGACCGATTTTGCGTGGCTACACGGCGCCGATGAAAAAGAAAATGCTGGCGTGGAGCAAGTGTGGAAATATCTGGAAGCGCCGGACGTCGATCCTGTGTCAGCTGCGATTCAAGCAGGATACCGATCTTGATCTGCTCTATGCGTGCATCGAGCCTTCGCTCGATTCGAAGGAATTTTTTCTGCGCAAGGCGATCGGATGGGCGCTGCGTCAATATGCATGGACCGATCCGCGTGAAATCCGGCGCTATGTGCGCGCGGAGAAAGGCCGGCTGAGCGGCCTCAGCCAGCGCGAGGCGCTGAAGAATATTCGCAAATAGGCCCTATTTCCGCTGTATTACTAGTGCGAGACGTCGCTGAAAGAGACGGCGACCGGCGCCTTGTCCGCTTCGGCCACCTGAAACATCTGGCGCGGATGCAGATTCATCGTGCCGGCCAGGATCGCGTCGGGCATTTCCTGAATGCGAATGTTGAAGGTGTTCACCGAGTCGTTGTAGAACTCGCGGCGGTCGGCAATCTCGCTTTCTAGTTCCGTGATGCGGCTCTGGAGATGCGTGAAGTTGCTGTTGGCCTTGAGATCGGGATAATTTTCCGCGGTGGCGATCAGACGGCCGAGCGCGGCCGTCATGTCCGTGCTGGCCTGCACTTTTTGATCCACCGTCGCGGCTTGAGCGTAGGCGTTGCGAGCCTGGGTGACGCGCTGAAGCGTCTCGCTCTCGTATTTCATGTAACCCTTGCAGACTTCGATCAGGTTGGGAAGCTCATCGTGCCGCTGCTTGAGCAGCACATCGATGTTGGCCCAGGCTTTGTCGACATTATTTTTTACGGCGATCAGCCCGTTGTAGAGCGTGACGACATAGGCCACCGCGCCGCCGATTACAAACAAAAGGATCAACCACGGAATCAAGCTCATGAGATCTCCTTGGTGATTCGTAAGATCACGTCCATCCCAGGCTGAGAATCAAGAAATAGACGCAGGTTAGCGTTAACGCCGGGCCGCCCCAGATGCACAGCGCCGATTTCCATGCGAGCGATTGCACCACCTCGCGCTGGCTGTGCCAGGAAATCATGAAAAACTCGTGGTTCGTTCCTTTGCCAATTGCGACGGTCGGATGCATATTGAACGCCGTTGCTGATTGGGCATTTGGATCCGTTTCCGGCGGCGCGGCTTCGGTTTCGACGCCCGCGGGCGCAGAAGCCATTTCTCGAGTGCTTGACGCCGCAGCGCCGGTAGCTTCGCGGTTTGGGGCGGCCGCCATCGCGTGCATGGCTTCCTCTTCCAGCGAGACCGATGACCAACTACTGGCCGACGACGCGGATTGCGTTGCGGCGGAGGGGGCGGTTACGTTGACGTTCACGTCCACCGGCACCTTCAAACCCGACGACCAACCCAACGCGCGAAACATGCTGCTTCCCGTGGGCCCGAAAAAGCTCAGGCGGGACTTGAACGACGAGCCCAGCACAGAGACATGCGGGGTCGGCGTCCAACGCGCGGCGGCCGTGTTTTGGCCAAGGGTTCCGAGAACGAATAGCGGATCGCCGGGCTTGATGCAATATTCCTCCAGGCGAATTTTTTCGGACATGCTGAGTCCGTAGCGCAGCAGGAACCGGCTCGTGTTTTCGGGCATCATGCCGCTGCCGAAAAAGGAGCTGCCCAGTTCGTCCTTGAGATTGCAATGAATATCGAGTTCGGCGCCCTGCGGATCGACGAGCGCGTCGCCCGTGGCGTCCTCGACGAAAAATGGGACGTAGAGGCTTTCGTCGGCTACCTTTTTCCACTCGCGATTTCTGCCGGAATACTTCAGTTGCCAGGCCATCGCGCGATAGTAGTAACAGGCTTCTCCCGTGATTCCGGCCGGAACGGTCTGCGGACCTTTGGCCGTGCCGCTGATTTCGACGAGTCCCATTGAGGCGCTGCGGATCTTGGAAGCGGGCGTGTTCATGATGAGGCGCTTGCAGCGAAGCATACTGAAGCCGCGCAAGAAAAGAAAAACGCCGGCAATTGCCCCGACGGCGGCCCAGAATTGCAGCTTCCCCACGTCTGCGTGCTGGCTATAGAGCAGTATTGCGCCCAACGCGGACAGCATGTCGATCACACCTCGGAAAGATGAACGGCCCTGGAAATATTCTAGGCGAAGGTTCGCGCAACCCACGGAAAGTTTCAACGAGAAGTTGTCAATCGCTTACCTCGATGGATCGCGCGCGGGGCGCGCAAGGATCAGTCAGAGTCGTCAGGTGGGCATGCGCAGGAAGAAATACGCCGCGATGAAGCCAAAAATGGCGTCGGGTCCCCAGCCCGCGAGAATCGGCGGCAGTTGGCCGACGGAGCCCATCGCCTCCATCAACGCGGCGGTCGCCCAGTAGACCACGCCGATTCCAACGGCAACTGCGAGGCCACCGACAGCGCCGCGCGTCCCAACGAGAAATGCAAATGGCGCAGCCAGAGAAATAATGATCGCAGCAATCAATGGGAACGCGAATTTCTTTTGCCATTGCACGGAAAGGCGCGCCGTATCGAATCCTGCTTGGCGCAGGCTTGCGATGTAACTGCTGAGCTGCTTCCAGTTCATCTGGGAATACTGGCGCACTTCGCGGCGAAAATATCCAGGCGGCTCGGTCAGTTCCGGAAGGGAAGTTGCCGTGAACGGCTTATACTCGGCCACGCGGCCGTCAGCGCCGAATTCGCGAACCCATCCTCCTGTTAATACCCAGATTCTTTCAGTCGGCTCCCAACTCGCGCGCGTTGCGAACACGCGTCGGCGCACCTGAAACGTGTCGGGGTCAAGCTCGAATACGTTCAGGCCTCCAAAGAGCTGCTGGTCGGGATCGAAAAATTCGTAGTTATAGATTTTGGAGTTTTCGCCGAAAATCCATTGCTGCGCCGGCTCGAAATATGTTTGCGCCGGGCGCCCCTTGATCCTGTTGCGCAGCGCATCCTGCCGTTGATTCGCGTACGGCAAGTATGTCTCGTCCAACACAAACATGCCGCCTGATACCAGACACCCGGCTAGTATCAGCGGCAGAACGAGACGGTACATGCTAATTCCGCTGGCCTTCAGAGCGATCACCTCGTTGTTTTTGGCCAGTATCGCCAGGGTCACCAGCGTTGCAACCAGCGTTGCCAGCGGCGCCAGTTGATACACCATGGACGGCACCAAGTAGCGGAAATAGTTCAGCACGGTCAAAGCCGCGATATGGTTGCGGGCAATATCAGCAAGCAGGTCGAATAGTGTGAACGCGTCGAAGATCACCACAAATCCCGCCAGCAGCACGATGAAGTAATAGAGAAACTGCCGCAGCAGGTAGATATCGACCAGCATCGGGAAACCCATCGCGCGATTCGCTCTCAGCGTCTGCCTGATCACGCCGTGGCGAGCCTCCGAAAGGCTGACCGGCCCATTCGATCCCGCCTCCACTTGCGCCACTAGCCTGCGCTCTTTCCACCATGTTTTCCCACGCGTCCAGAGCGATTCAATCCACGTGACCGCGCGATTCGGCCGCCGGATATTTTCCGTACGCCACAACAAAACGATTCCGAGCAACGTCGCCGCGATGTTCGCCGCCCACACGCCCCATCCCGGAGAAATGCGCCCTTGCACGGCCAGATGGTCGCCCGACACAAATAGAAAGTAGTAGCCGCCGATCAGTATGAGCGTAAGGATCAGCCCCGCCGCGCGCCCGCCTCGGCGCGGCCGCACACCCATCGGCACGCCTAGCAGCACAAACACCAGGCACGCCGCCGGGAACGCGATGCGCCGCTGAAATTCCACGCGCGCCGCCCGCCAATCCGGCCCGTCATTGAGCACCAGCGAGCGGGTTGGCTGCTCGGCTATCGAAAGCGTGCCGCGTTTCTGCGGGAGCGCTGCCGGCGAAAGGTCCACAGGAATGTCCGTCGCCTCGAACGTCGTCACGTTGTATTGATCCGGATGGCTTGGATCGTACTCATGCGTGCTGCCGCTTCCCAATCGCAGTTCGATCCGTCCGCGGCCCGGCCCTAGGATGATCTGTGCATTCTCCGCGATGGTGACTGCCGACTCGTTCGGGTGTTTCGCCGCCTGCGGCACGATTCCCGCCGCCGCTCCCCCGGTCGACGCCAGAAAAACTCCACGCCACCGCAGCGCCGCGGATTCCACGTCTTGCACGTATAATACGAGGTGCGGAAAACGCTCGTCGAATACGCGCGGCTGCACGCTGTACGGCGCTTGCGATGAAAGCAGCTGGACTTCCAATCGGCTGATGGTGCGCAGCGCAATCGGGCTGAGCCAAAATGTTGTCAGCAGGGTGAGGATGGCGCCCAGCGAAGCGATGGCTCCGATGGGCAGAAGCAATCGACGCAGGCTGACCCCCGACGCGTGCAGCGCCACAATCTCGCTGTCGGCGGAAAGGCGTCCCAGCCCGATCAGGACGCCCACCAAGACGGCCATCGGAAGCGTAAAGCCAAGCACTGGCGGCAGCGTGCACACAATCAGCAGCAGCACAGTGGCAAAGCTCTCCGTATGCCGCACCACCAGCTCCATCAAGCGCGTGAGTTGCGGCACAAAAAAAATGAACGTAAAAACCGAAAGGCCCAGCGTGGCGTGAGAGACTACTTCGCGAGCTATGTATTTATCGAGCAGGCGCATGGGAGCGCGAAAGGCATTCTAGCATTCGGAGCCGCTGATTGAGCCGCGTAAACCTCGCTATCCTCTGGCACATGCACCAGCCCCAGTATCGCGACCCCGCCACGGGCCGATACCTTTTGCCTTGGACTCGCCTCCACGCCCTCAAGGACTATTGGGGGATGGTGAAAATTCTCGAGGAGTTTCCCCGCGTCCACGCTACTTTCAATTTCGTCCCGCTCCTCGCCGAACAAATCGAAGACTACGTTGGCGGCCGCTTTCAAGAACCTTGGTTCGACATTGCCTTCGCCCATGCCGGCAGCCTCCACCCTGAGCAAAAGCGCGAAGCCCTCGAGCGCGCATTCCAGGTAAACGAGAATTTCATCAATCGCTGGCCTCGCTTTGCCGAACTTGCCTCCCAGTTGCGCTCCGGCGGAGCGGAGGCATGCGTCGCCCACTGGTCCCTCCGCGACTGGCGCGATTTGCAGCTTCTCTCGCAGCTCGCGTGGATGGACGAGGAATACCTTGCCAAAGATCCCGTCGTCCGTTCACTCTCCGACAAAGGCAAAAACTTCACCGAGGAAGACAAAGTCGCTCTGCTCGAAAAGCAGCACGAATTGCTGGCCGCGGTTCTCCCGGAGTATCGGCTAGCTGCCGCGCGAGGCCAGATTGAAATCTCCACTACGCCTTACTATCACCCGATTCTGCCCCTCTTGTGCGATACGGACATCGCGCGCGTATCCAATCCACACACGCCTTTGCCTCATCCGGCCTTTCGCTATCCCGAGGACGCCCGCGAGCAGCTCACCCGCGCACGAAGCCTTCACGAGAGGATTTTCGACAAGCCTCCCGTAGGCCTCTGGCCCTCGGAAGGCTCCGTCTCCGATCAGGCTCTCGAAATCGCGATGGACCTCGGCTTCAAATGGTTTGCCACTGATGAGGGGGTCCTCGGGCGCACGCGCAACGAAGGATTCTGGCGCGACGCCTCCGGCTATCCCGAAAATGGCCCCGACTTATACACTCCGTGGCGTCTCGACCGGGCAGGGAAGCATCTCACCGGTTTTTTCCGCGATCACTACCTGTCGGATCTCGTCGGCTTCGTCTACAGCCGCATGGGAGCCGAAGCGGCCGCCGAGGATTTTCACCGCCGCATTCGCGCCATCGGCGATCGCGAGCCCCAGGGACGCACCGCCACCGTCAGCGTCATTCTCGATGGCGAAAACGCCTGGGAATATTACCCCGGCAACGGCCGCGAATTCTTGCGCCGCTTTTACCAGCGCATTGAAGCCGATCCCGAAATTCAAGTGCTCACCATGAGCGAGGCCATCGAGGCTGTTCCCGACCCTCCTTGCCTCCAGGGAATTTTCCCCGCCTCGTGGATCAGCGCGAATTTTGACGTCTGGATCGGCCATTCGGAGGATGTACGCGCGTGGGACCTGCTCCGCGACGCCCGCGAAGCCTACGAACGCGCCAAAGCCCGGCATGCGCTGGACAGATCCGCCAATCCCGGCGATTGGGCAATCAAAGGCCAACGCGCCTATGAGTCCGTGCTTGCCGCCGAAGGCAGCGATTGGTGCTGGTGGTACGGCCCCGAACACAGCTCCGTGAACGATCCGGAATTCGACATCCTCTACCGCAAACATCTAACCGAAATCTATAACGCCATCGGCGAGCCTGCCCCAGACGCCCTCGCTCACCCCATTACGCGCGCTCCGGAACGCGGCCGCTCGGAAGTTCCCACCGCCTATCTCGATGTGAAAGTAGACGGCCGCGAGAGCAATTATTTCGAGTGGCTGGGCGCCGGCTCCTACGCCACCGATCACCGCGGCGGCACCATGCAC
>DATDMO010000211.1:0-2660 GCA_036518755.1 Candidatus Acidiferrales bacterium
TTTCTTGAGCGAACTGTGCGGCCCCGGCATTTACAGCCATGGATTTCGCAACCATGTCGCGTTCCTCGAGCATGGCCTGCGGCGTGCGGTGAACGTCGCCGGCCACGAGCTGTAATTTCGCGTCGTGGTAGGCGACGCCACTGTTGTTCGCCAGCGTGACCCAGCCGTCGAGGTCGGCGGTTTTTTCGTCGCGCGCAACCGTCAGCACGTAATCCGCGTTCCAGTTCATGTTGTTGGCCAAATACGATGCTTCCACCTTTTGAGCGTCGGCGCCGCGATTGTCGAGCGTCCACACCAGCGTGGGGCGGCTGTAGAGATTGTCCGGCAACTCGGGAAAGCGATAGGAACCCACGCTGAGACCCGTCACAATTTCATTGCCGATCTTCCAGACTGGCCCACCATTGTCTGAAAGCAGCAGAGCTTTGGTTTCCATGCCTTCCCACTGGAACGAGACTTCTTTGCCGACGTACTTGTTCAAAAGTTTCTGTGGGTCCAACAAATCGTACTCGTAATTTTGCTCGATCACATTCAGCTTCGAGGGATCAGTGAGCGAACGGAAGTGCACCGTGGCAGGCATGATCGACGCCGCAACATCTTCAAAGTGTAGCGGGAACACGCCAGGCTGCAGACGAATCTGGCGGACGTCGCGCACCAGCGCGATATTCGAGTTATAGACCGTCACGGAAAGGTCCGACTGATCTTTTCCAGTGGTGGCCGAGAATCTGGGCTTCGCTTGATTTTCGTCGAGCGGACCGGCTGCGCGTGCTTCCCTGAGCTTTCCTATCGTCGGTACGAGCAGGACGATTGCCGCCAAAGCGGCGGCGCCTGCGATTTTCGTTGTGCGTGATGGCATCGCTGTCTCCTTCGCGTAAATGCTGCTTCACGGTTAGAACGACGCGGAGCAGATTCCTTGCAGGATAACTTGCGAGGGCTACGGGAGGGGATGCCAGTGCTGGCCGGCGTCGCCGGTCTGGAATCTCAGACCTTCGGCGGTAGTAACTGTAGCTGAGAAGGCATTCTCGGCGGCAACTTGGACGAAATCCGCCCTCGCCGGTGGCGCAACGGTTTGCCAGTGCGTTCCGTCCGTGGTCAGCAGGATCAGCGAGTCGCGGCCAACGAGCCAGCAAACTTGCGCCGACGGAGCAGCGACGGAAACGATGTGCGCGTTTGCCACAGGCAGATTGGCCTGCTGCCACGTTCCCCCGCCATCCTCCGATTTCAGAACTCCCTGTTCCGATATCTGCCAGAGCACTTTTGGATCGGGGGTCCGCACCACTCGCGCCACCGCCCCGATTCCGCCTGATACGGTCGCGGCCTTCGCGTCCTTTTGAGCGTAGAGATTCGGCTTGGCGGGGGCAGCCATTTGCTGCTTCGACTTCAGAGACTGCGGACTTTCATCCGTTTCCGCCTGAAGCATCCCACCGGCGTTCCCTGCCTGTACGGGCGGCGCGTTCGCCGCCGGAGAAGCGGGAGCCGTTTGCAAAGCGTCCGCGAGCGCCTTGGATTCGGTTTCCTTCCGGGCGGCACGCTCCTCGGAATCGATCTGAGGCGCGCCGGCCGTTTTCGCGCGGAGGGTCGAATCAACATCCCTGCGAACATCGAGAGGCGTAACTTGACGGAGCTTTTCATTGGTCGAGGGCTGATTCATCTCGCGGGAAACAGAATTCTGCATTTTGTTGAGCGCGCGACTCTGCGCGATTTCCGACTTTGGCGCGGCGGCGGAAGGCGCGCCCTGCGCTGGCGTGCGAGATGGTGTGGGCGCTTCCTTCGTCGGCGGCTCCGATGGCCGGGACATGGCCACAAGAGTTTGCGATTGCGATTCCCGATTCGAATTGGACGGACGCTGCACGATCCAGACCGCCGCAATGACTAACGCCGCAGCCACGGGCGCCAACCACCGCCAATCCCAAATCCATGCCCGGCTCCCCGCGCCTTGCCGACGCTCTTCACCGGCTGCCACATCTCGGCCAGCGCGTTCGATCAGCGCAAGCTCCGCCCGGCAGCGCGCGCAACCGGACAAGTGCAATTCGCAACGCGCTGTTTCCTCCGCGTTCAGCGAGCGCTCGAAGTAGGCAGCCAGAATCTCCGGCTCCGGACACTCGCCGGCAGCAGCGGGCTGATGGGCGAGGCTTTGACGCAGCATCTCGGCGCCTGTTTTATCGGGCCGCAGTGAAGCCATGAACCTGTGCTCCTCCTAAATCTTAGAACGGGCGAAATCGCAAATCTTGCAGCGTCGGCATCTAGTCCCTAGCCGAAAGGGCGCCGGGTTCGGTTTTTGGTCCCGCCTGACTCCCAGACTGCCGCAAGCTGGCCGTCAAATCAAAGGGCCACTGGCCGGCGGCGTATTCGAAGCAGACGCGTACCTGCGCATCGCTCCATTTTTTATCGCGGCGTAATGCCGATTCGACGCGCTTGCGAATATCGCGACGCGTGCGCTCCAGCTTGCGCGAGACGGTGGCCTCGTGTTCGCCGAGCAGCCGCCCAATTTCGGCGAGCGTCCGATCGTCCACGTAGTAATACGCGAGACGCAACCGATCGCGCGGGTCGAGAGCGTCGAGCGCAGCCGCAAGAGCCGCCTGCAGGATGGCCATGTAGCTCGCGCGCTCCGGATCCGGCACAGCATTTGCAGTAGACGCGGATGCAATTTCGGCGATTTCCGC
>DATDMO010000212.1:0-9394 GCA_036518755.1 Candidatus Acidiferrales bacterium
ATAGCTTTTTGGAACAGGAAGGCATTCGCGAGGAGGTCGAGGCCGTTGCCATCAAGCGCGTGTTGGCCTGGCAACTGGAACGGGCTATGAAGAACCAGCAAAAGACAAAGCAAGCGATGGCAAAGCAGCTTCACACTAGCCGGTCACAACTGGATCGCTTGCTCGACCCTCGCAACATTTCCGTGACGCTCGACACGATCACTCGGGCAGCGCGCGCGCTCGGCAAGCGCGTAATTATTCGCGTGGCCGATGCGAAGGCAGCGAAGCGGGCCTAGCCTGCGGCGCAGCCCTGAAACTTCACGCCGAAAAGAAACCGAATTTCGATGCCGAGGTGGCGCTGGCATAGTGGACGCAGGAGCGAAGCAGGGTTCGGCAGGATTGTTGGACGGTGTGGGACTAGTTGCAGCACGCTCGGGCGAGCCCGAGCGGCAGACAGCGGGAGCAAGCTCCCGCACTTCACAGGCACGCGACCGCCCCTCGACCGGCGGATGGCTAAATTCGAGGCGAGGATTTTCGGCGGGTGTGGCGTGCCGCGCCCTACGAAGCGGTTTTTAATCTGGAGGAGGCTGGAGGTGCTTAGGCTGGGTGGTGCATCGCTTTTGCTGGAACGGTCGCCAGCAAGAAGACCAGGCCTTCCGCGACGGTGGGATGCGTGAAAATCGCATCACGGAGCACGATGTAAGGCAGCCCACCCAGCATGGCCGTCTGAAAAGCGGCCATCATCTCGCTTGCTTCAACACCAAGCGCCGTGAATCCCAGGATGCGGTCGCTTTGCGTATCAATGAGCATTTTCACGAAGCCGCGGGTTTCGCCGATGGCGACAGCTCGCAGAACCGCTGCCATGGGCAGCTTCGCGAGGCGATAGCCGATTCCGCGTCTTTTCGCTTCGGATTCGTTCAGGCCAACCCGAGCAAGTTCGGGGTCGGTGAACATGCAGAACGGTATGAGGCGGTCTCGCGTGCTGCGGCTTCCTCCGTTGAGGTTGGCATGAACCACTCGGAAATCGTCGAAGGCGACATGCGTGAACTGCGGGCTGCCCGCGCAATCGCCCATGGCCCAAACGCCCGGCGCGGTGGTCTCCAATCGCTCGTTGACTTTGATATAGCCGCGCGCGTCCAGTTCAATTCCCGCCGCGTCCAGCCCGATTCCCTGAGTATTCGGCGTTCGTCCCGTGGCGACCAACAAGTCGGTTCCCTCAATGGTCTGTTGGCCGGCGCCGTTTTCGACAACGACTCGCACGTTCTGGCCGGATAAGCCTTCGACTTCGCCCACGCGGGTATGGAGCAGCACTTCGATCCCCTCGCCTGTGAAATTTTCCAGGATCGCTTGTGAAACATCGGGATCTTCGGCCGCAGCGATTCGGCTGCTACGTTCGATCAGGGTGACGGCAGATCCGAAACGGCGGAGCGCTTGCGCCAGCTCGAGGCCGATGTAACCTCCGCCAAGCACGATGACGTGTTCCGGCACGCGATCGAGATCGAGCGCTTCCACGTGAGTCATCGGTTTTGCGGCCGCAAGGCCGAGGATATCCGGGATTACAGATCGCGATCCCAGATCAAGAAACACGCGATCACCTGCGATCGTGCGGCGGCTATCTTCGTTAAGGCGCACTTCAACCGTTTTCGGAGCGACAAACCGGGCTTCTCCCCGAATCAGTTCCGCTCCAGTAGCCTTGAAGCGATCGAGATGAAACTGAACTTCGCCCTCAACCATCTTCCGCTTGCGGTTCAGGACGCCTTTCATATTTGTAGATACGGGTCCGCTTTGGATGCCGTACTCCGCGCCGTGACGGGCGAACCAACTTGCCTTCGCGCTGCGAATCACGTTCTTGCTGGGCAAGCAGGCAATGTTGGGACACGATCCGCCGATGTATTTGCGTTCCACGACGGCGGTGCGATGGCCCGCTTGCGCCATGTTCCACGTCAGGTATTTTCCAGATTCTCCGCTGCCGATGACAAGTATGTCGTAGCGATCTACGTCAGGCATGATCCGCCTCCGCGGCATGATGGCGAAGCGCCGTCACTTCAACTTCCATGAAGGAATAGGTTGGTTCTTCGCGTTAGTTAGTTAATGTTCAGTTTGGATTGGGTGCTGGGGAGATGCTGGTCGAGGTCGGGCAAGCATTCGACTTCGGTGATATCGGTATCGTCCTCGCGATTCCAGTGCTTGGTGCTGGTCCATTCGCCGTCCCAGTTCTTGGGATCGAGCAGCGTGTATTTGATTTCCAGAGTTTTGCCGCCGTTTTGCATACGAATGCGCTCGATGATGTGAAATTCGTCGCTCACCGGGACGCCCACGTCGATCCAATGCCGCGCGGTGGTCATGCTCGTGGTGTCAACCACGAGCGTGTCGCCTTCCCAGTGTCCGATCGAGTCGCCGTCGTAGGTGCGGACCACCACATCCGGAGCGGTGTGCTTCCGCCCGTCGATATAAATCAGCCGTATCTCGTTTTCAAATCCGCTGACCATGTAAATCACGGTCGGCGTCTGAATCATCGCGATCGGCCAGACGCGCGTCATGATCATGGGCATGCCCGCTGGATAGCACTTGCCGATATCATCGTGGAACGCATGCCCCGAGGCCGTGGCCTTCTTTCCTTCTTCGAATAGCGCTTCCGCAGCGGGGTGGAAGTGCGGATAGGGAGGCCCGAACATAAACGAATTGAAGCCGGAACTGAGGTCGACCATCCACGTGCCGGTTAGATTGAACGGCGGCTTTGGCCGCGGCTTATTCAAATTGTGGGGAGAGAGAGCGCCTTCGGGAAACACCGGCTCTTCCTTGTTTTGATCCGCCTTGTTTTGCGCCTGCGCCCGCGCGGCCGTGCCGAAAACTCCCAAGCTCAGCGCCACGATCGCAGCGCCGAGCGCGAACTTCACCTTGCAATTCCTCATTTGTGGTTCCTTTCACGCGGGAGCGGCGAGGCCAAACGCGCCGTGCGAGTCTTGCTTCGCCGCTTGCAGCTACTTCGCCGGATAACCGATCATATCGTTCATCACCCGCCCGTCGGCCAGCTTGACGTACATGAAGCGGCCGCCCTTTTCGCCGCTTCGCAGCGGATGAATGGCGATCGTCACCTGGTCTCCGGGCTTCAAAGTGGTCGATCTCCAGCCGGAACGAGCCATGGTGTTTGGACTATTACACTCCACACCCCATCGGTCCGTGCCGCCGTTCGCATTGGGCACGTCAATCTCGATCCAGCTATGAGGATTCGACCAGCTGAAAGTGACGATGGTTCCCGTAAGCTCCACCTTCTTGTCCCGGTCGAACATCGCGGCGGAGTGATGCGCGAAAGCCGAACCCGCAAACGCCAGCACCAGGGCAACCGCGCATGCAATTCGTGAAATTCTCATCGGCTTGCTCCCGCTCTCTGATTTCATCCAACCAATATGACGACGCCCGCCAGGGTCCTCAGCCTCGTTTCCTATGTTGCGGGCACTTCTCCCCTGCCATCTGCGCCGATTATGCGCCAAATTGGCCCAATCCCGCAACAAATGGGAACGCTTCGTAGTGCATCGGCCGGTGATAGCCTATAGTCCAAAATCTGGAAACGTCGATTCGGTCCCGCTCAAACACGGAGTCCCGGCCAATGAAACACGAAGATATGGCTACTGTCCTTGAAAGCGTCCAGCGCCACGCCTCGGCCTGGTTCGCGTCGCTTGACGATCGACCCGTATGCGCCACTGCATCGGCCGAGGAGTTACGACGAACGCTCGGCGGCCCGCTTCCCGACGAAGGAATCGCCCCCGACGTTCTCACCCCGATTCTGGCGAATGCCGGCATGAAAGGCACGGTCGCATCGGCAGGACCTCGTTTCTTCGGTTTTGTAATCGGTGGCAGTCTGCCAGCCGCGCTTGCGGCCGATTGGCTTGTATCGGCCTGGGATCAAAATAGCTGTGTCTACGTTACGTCTCCTTTGGTCTCAGTGATCGAGCAGATCACGGGGTCATGGTTGCTCGAGCTCGCCGGCCTCCCCGGCACGATGAGCTTTGGTTTTGTGACTGGCTGTCAGATGGAGAACTTTACTGGACTGGCTGCTGCCCGGCATCGCGTGTTGCGCAATGCCGGATGGGATGTCGAATCGGACGGCCTTTTTGGAGCGCCGCCCATCGACGTGGTGGTCAACGAGGAAGCGCATTACACCATATCGACGGCGCTTCGATTATTGGGCCTCGGATCCAATCGCGTTCGGCGAATTCCCACGGATGGTCAGGGGCGGATGCGCGCCGATAGTCTGGCCGCGGCCCTTCGTGAGCGCACAGGACCCTGCATTGTTTGCGCGCAAGCCGGCAACGTGAACACCGGCGCAATCGATCCCCTTCGCGAAATCGCCGAATCGGCGAAGGAGCGCGGCGCCTGGTTGCACGTGGATGGAGCTTTCGGTTTCTGGGCTGCTGCTTCACCCGAACGCGCGGCTCTCGTTCGCGGTATCGAGAATGCCGATTCGGTGGCCACCGACGCGCACAAATGGCTCAACGTCCCCTACGATTGCGGGATTGTCTTCTGTGCCGACGAAGCAGCGCATCGCAGCGCCATGTCCCTGGCGGCGGCTTATATTGTCACTACAGCAGGCCAGCGGGATCCCCATGACTTTGTGCCGGAAGAGTCGCGGCGCGCCCGGGCGATCCCTGTATACGCGGCGATGCGGTCCCTCGGACGCCAGGGGATCGCCGAAATGATCGAACGCAACTGCCGCCAAGCAAGCCGGTTTGCTGTAGCTATGCGGGACGCGGGATACGAAGTGCTCAACGAAGTGGCGCTCAACCAGGTTCTGGTTTCGTTCGGCACAGCGGAACAAACTCAGCGCACCATCGCGGCGATCCAGCAGGAGGGCGTCTGCTGGTGCGGAGGAACCACGTGGAAAGGCCGGCCTGCGATGCGCATCAGCGTGAGCAACTGGTCCACAACAGACACGGATGTAGAGAGGAGCATCGAAGCGATCCTGCGAGCTGCGCAGAAAAACGCCCGATAGGCCGGCGACAGCATCCTGCTTTTACACCCGCTCCAAGAGAGGCGACCCACTCTCTTTGACGTAATAGCGCTCGGGGACGAACACGGCTCGGCAATAGGGACAAGCCTCGCGTCCCGACCGCGGCCTCGGAGGCCGATGAATCATGTCCGAGTCCGCCCGGTCTTCGAGCACAATCTGGGCGGAGCAATTCGTACAGCGACAACAGATGTAGGTGTACATGACTGGACTCCTTCTGTTTCGAGCAACCACGGAACCCTGGGGATGTGCGTGACGCGTCAAACGCCGGGAACCGGTTCAAATCGAGGGAGGGCTTGAAGACTTGTGCCGGTTCGAGGCTCTCCAGTTAAGACACCCGTCGCTCAGCGCGGCGGCAAGAATGGAAACATGTGGAGTATAACACCGCCCGAACCTGCAAGCCACTCGGGAGGAATCAATTGCCTTTCGCGGCCACGAAATCGCGCGCGGCGCGTAGCTCGGGGCGATCGGCGCCCGGCAAAGATATTTTCACAAGCTGAGAGTAATAGTCGTGCGCTCGCTGGTGATCGGCTGCAGCTTCCGAAGCGCGGGCCGCGCCGTAGAGGGCGTCGAACCGGTTCGGATAATCCTTCAAAACGGCTTGGTACTCCACCAGAGATTCCTTGGGGTGCTTCAGCTCCAGCAGCAGGTCCGCCAGCATCTCGCGAGCGGGCATGGATACCGGATCTTCGCGGTCAGACTCCTCAAATTCGGCCGCTCCGCGCAAATCCGCGACGGCTTCGTCCGATTTTCCTTCTGCATATGCCAGCCATCCATCCACTTCGCGTTGCTGAACGCTTTGCGCCGGAACTTGATTCCCCAACTCTTTCTGGTGCGCTGCTTGCGCCTTCAAGACTTCAGCCAGCTTCTGAGCGTTTTCGCGAGCCGCGTTGACGTCGCCTGTGCGCGCGGAGCCGATCGCCCGCGCCCAATACGTTGTATCCTGCCAAGTGAGACGCTCCTTGGGAATTGCCAGCGACGCAGCTTCCTTCCACTGGTGCAGTTCGATCGCATTCACCGCCGCGTACAATGCCTGATGATCGGCGGTCTGCTCCGCGCCCGCGCCCGGCACACTCTTCGCTTCCTCGATCAAATGGCGCGCCTTCGATTCCTCTCCCGCCTGCAGGTAGGCGTAGTCGAGAAAATCCATGGCATGAAATTGGTAGCTCGCGTCGCCCCGGCGCTGCTCGGTAGCCTCCGCCGCCGCGGCCATCGCCGCGATATTCGAATCGATCATTTCCTGCCAAAGTCCGAGCCGCCGAAAAATGTGCGAAGGCATGTGCGTGGCGTGCGACGAATCGGGGGCAATCTTGGCGTAGACGCGCGCGGCGGGCAGCCCCTCTCGAGCAAGCTCCGGCACATCGGAGGCGTGAATCAAATAGTGCGCCAACCCCGGATCGTTCGGCTCGCGCTCGAAAAGAGGATTCAGTATTGCGATAGCCTTTCTGCGATTGGGGAGTTCGTCCACGCCATCTTGCGCCAGGGCGACGAGCGACAGCGCGTAAAACGCCGCAGCTTCCACGTCCTGCGGATTATCAGCGTGGAGTTTTTGCATCGCTGCAGAATAGGTTTGCACGCGCGCCGTATGCGTCAGCTTCGGATCATCCTGATAAAACGCGAAAGCTGCGGCGATATATTCCCGTTCGCGCGACGTTTGCGGGCTAAGCTTCCGGGCCTGCTCGATGTCCTTGCGACCTTCGGCGAGAGTGGCGGCATTGGGAAAGTCCCACAGCTGATGGTCGAGCGACATCGCCTTGCCCCAGTAAGCCATCGCGCAATGCCCATCGTGTTGCGCGGCCTCACTGAAGGCTTGTCCGGACTCCTGGTATTGAAACGAATGCAGCAGCGCGAGGCCTTTATCGAGAGCCGCCTGCGCTTCCGGCGAGCAGGATGTGGGAAAATTCACTTTGCCTACGCCGTGGCTCTGGCCGTTCGCGGCGTTCGGGTCCGGAGCCGCTTTTGTCGAGACGGGACAAGCGAAAGCAATGAAAATCGCAATAACGGTCGCGAGTGAAATTGTGGATCGTCGCATTATTGCACCTCCTAATCCGTTGGAAGGGCGATAGTAGCAAATCCGCGCACAGGTTGCGTGACTCGTTCAGAATCGCGAAGCACGGATTAATCTTTGCGGCGCGCCGCTGGATTGTGATACGCAAGTGTGTGTTCGAATCGCCGCTGGCTGCGGGATTCGGAAAGTGCGCACCGATCAACAGGTGGAGGGATCCGATGTCCGAAGCAGGCAATCGCAACGAGCAAATCGTGAGAACATTTTTCGAGACGCTCAGCTCAGGCGACCTGGAACGCCTCCGGCCTCTGTTCCACGAAGAGGCTACTTGGACCGGGATGGCCACCGGCATTCCCGGTGCGGGCGAAAAAAAAGGCCGCAAACAGATTATTGACGAATTTCTCGCGCCGGTGCGCGGGATGTTCGTCGATGGCGATCCGAAGGTGCTCATCCAGCTTTTGATTTTGCAGGGGCCGTATGCGGCGGTGGAAGCGCGAGGCGTTGGGCGGTTCAAAGACGGCCGGGAATACCGCAATCGCTACGCGTTCATCCTTGAGATCAAAGACGAAAAGATTTTCGCCCTGCGCGAATACATGGATAGCTACTACGTGAGCACGCTCCGACAGGGCTGAGTGAACAGGGGCGCTGCCGGTGTCAAGCTCCGGCGTTCACCGTGGCGCCGCCATCAACTCGCAGGATTGCCGCGGTGATGAAGGAGGCCTCCGGCGAAGCGAGGAATACGGCGGCGGACGCGATATTTTCGGGAGTGCCCAAGCGTCCAAGCGGAGTTTTTTGGCGGCGGGATTCGTATAGCGCGTCGTCATTGTTGTTCATGGCGCGCGCCCCAGGAGTCGGCACCGTGCCCGGGCAAACAGCGTTGACGCGGATTTTGCGCGCGCCGAATTCCACGGCGAGCGAACGGGTCAAGGACGATACGCCGCCCTTAATTGCCGAATAGACCGTCGAGCGGGGCACACCAAGTTCCGCGGCCGGCGACGTGTTGTTAATGATTACGCCGCCGCGCTCGGGATCCATGTGAAGCAAGGCTGCTTGCGCCGTCCAGAGGATCGACTTCAGCCCCACCGAGATCATTCTCTCGACCGTTTCCTCTCGCACTTCTGAAACGGGCTCGCGCCGGAACACGATCGCATTGTTGGCGATAATATCGAGGCGCCCAAATTCCGAAACAAGCTGATCCACGGCGCGCAGCACGTCCTCTCGCCGGCTGACGTCAATCGCGAAGGCACGGGCTTTTCCTCCAGCTTTTTCGATCTCGCCCACCGTGGACTTCGCGGTCGCTGGATCAATCTCCGCCACGCCCACAATCGCGCCTTCCGATGCAAATGCGAGCGCCATCGCGCGGCCGATTCCGCGCCCCGCTCCAGTAACAAAGGCAACCTGTCCTTTAAGACGCGACATCGTTTCGCTCCCCGTGAAACCTAAGAACGCTTCACTCACTGAACTTTAAATCGCCAATTTTTTTTATCGCGAATAATGTAGCCGGCGGTCGGATCGGAGAAATGGCTGCCGATGATCAAAATATTCTTGTCGGCGAGCCGCTCGAACATCGCTTTGCGCGTCTTGATTCCTTGTTCCTTGTCCATATCGAAATTTCCGGGACGCTCGATTTCGGCAAGCTGAATCGGATGATGCAACATGTCGCCGGTAATAAAACCTTCTTGCCCATTGGACGAAATCAGCACGCTGACGTGACCCGGCGTGTGTCCGGGAGTTGATACGAGCGTGACCTCATCTGTGAGCCTGTGAGTTGGCTCGATGAAATCGGCGAGGCCGGCGTCGGTGATCGGATCGATCGAATCCGACAGATGCGTCACGTCATGATACCCGCCCGTGCGCTCGAGCATTTTCCAATGCTCGTATTCCTTGCGGCCGAACAAATAGCGTGCGTTCGGGAAGGTGGGCACCCAACGGCCATTCACTTTGCGCGTGTTCCAACCCACATGATCGAAATGCATATGCGTGCACAAAACTTTTGCAACCGATTCCGGCGCGTATCCCGCGTCGGTCAAGTCTTCGATGAACGAGCTCTGCATGTTGCAGAATATCGGGAACTCGCGCTGCCGATCGTTGCCGATGCACGTATCGATCATGATCTTTTCTTTGCCGGAGCGCAGAACGAACGCCTGAAACCATATCTTCATATGGCCTGCCGGCGTCGCAAAATGGGGGAATAGCCAGTCGTATTGCTTGGCGACCTCCGGCGTGGCGCCGGGCAGCAGCACCTCGAAAGGATCCTCATGCAGCACTTCGACGATGCGAACCACTTCGACGTCGCCGATCTTCCACTTCCTGATGTTCTCCCTGGCCATGGATTTCCTCCGGATTGCTAACGATCTCGCGGCAATTGAACAGGCGCAAGCGGCGCCCGCCCCAGAATCATATCT
>DATDMO010000213.1:0-2351 GCA_036518755.1 Candidatus Acidiferrales bacterium
GCAGGTCGGCGTGCTGTTAATTCAAGAAATCTCCGAGACGGCAGATACGAATTAACTCCCGAAGGACATCGCGCCGCAGAGCCCGACCGGGCGTAGTAAAAAGCGGGTTGGCACATCTACCCATGACTACGCTTTCATTCGGCGACTTGCTCACCTGATCCGCCAAATTCTGACGGAAAATCTTTAAACTTCGGCAGCCCGTCCCTCAGGGGCAGAACGGTCTCGGCATAGTTGACGTGGACCCCTGGGCTGAACTTGAGCGTCGGTAGGGTGGCCGCGAATACATCGACCAAGCCGAGCGGAGGATGATTGGTCATTAGATGACCACCGCATTTTTTGCAGTATTGGCGCTGACTAACCGGAGTTTTTTCGTACATGCCGACATTTTCCGCACCCATAGTGATCCGGACGGCATCAGGCTTCCAAAGTGTGAAAGCATTCACCGGCCCCCCAGACCACGACCGGCATGATCGACAATGGCAATAACCCATACCTTCCGGCTCTCCGGAGACTTCGATCTTCACGGCACCGCAGAAACATTCTCCGTAATGGGTTGCCATGGGCGCGCACCTCCGCGTGTTGATGCTCGATGCTATGGCAGATGGGTCGCCCTTTCCAGCGGGGTGTTTAAATTCTGGTTCCAGATCTGGCCCCAAGCGGCAGTCGGGGAATGTCTGGCGCCGCCGTCGGACGATAAGCAGACTTCAGGAGCCTAGCTTCGATTGGGACAAGCCGGGCGCGCTCATGAACGGCTTTTAATGGAACGGGATGGGCCGGCTCTTGGTAGACTCTTCACTCCTCTGGAAGCCCTCAAAGCGTGAACAATCCAGACGAGGAAACCTTGCCCAAGGTTGGCGGCCTCGGCAACGCCCCCAAGCCGGGGCCGTTTGGGATTTCGTGGAGCGAGATTCGAACCTCGATGCTCGGGGGGGTAAGGCATCCCTGCCAAGGACAAAAACGTGACCAAGCAAAGCAGCAAGCGTCCCAGCAGCAAATTAAAGCCAAGCCGGCAGATTTATGATGAAAGCATCAGCATTCAGCGGCAAGTGGACGAGAGGCAACCGCGCCAATCCGAGGATGACCAGCAGCGCGAGCAATTGGGCCCGAGAGGCGTGCCCGGAAAAGCGGACCCGGCGAAAATGGTGCCACAAAGAAGGAAAAAGACTCCTGGCGATGTTGATCCCGGGCACACCGCTTGAGGCTGCGCGGTGGCGAGGTCCGCCCGAACTCGTCATCGGCTGTCTCTCCCGTCAGCCCAGCCGGGGAATACAATCGTTTGCACCAATTTCTTTAGCTCTTGGACGCCGCCCGGCGCTGAGGCGACCGGTGGCTAGTCCCGCCGCGGCGCAGAGCGGCCTGTAGCTTCTCTTTCTGCTTCTCTCAGCGAGAGTTCTCGGCTTCCGACCGTGGGCGCATGTTTACGTCCTTCGAGTTTTGTGTCCCGACGAGATCGACCAGTGTCCCTGCCGGCCCGGACTGGCTCCGCGAGATCAAGTACGATGGCTACCGGCTTCGCGTCGAGCGCAACGGCGACCGGGTACGGCTGATTACCCGCGGCGGGTACGACTGGACAACGCGCTTCCCTTGGATAGTCGAGGCCGCGCCAAAGAACCGCCAGCAGCATTTCGTCATCGATGGCGAGGCCGTCATCCTGGGCGTTGACGGCTATTCCGACTTCGACGCCCTCCATTCCGGCAAGCACAACGATGAAGTCCAGCTTTGCGCCTTCGATGTGCTGGCAATGGACGGTGATGATTTGCGGGATCTCCCACTGTCACTGCGCAAGGCCAATCTTGCTCGCCTGTTGGCCCGCCGACCGGATGGCATCTTTGTGAGCGACTTCGAACGGGGCGAGATCGGGCCTGATCCATTCCGGAAGGTGTGCGAGTTCGGATTTGAGGGACTGGTCTCGAAACATCGCGATCGACCATACCGCGCCGGACCATCGAAGCACTGGATCAAGGTCAAGAACCGCAAGCATCCAGCGATGAGCAGGGTGATGGAGGCACTCGCGTGACAGGCGGGCTCTTTGAAAACACCCCCGCGCGTAGGTATCCTTGTATTTTGCAGGGAGTATGCTGTCATTTGATTGAGGAGAGTTGCCATGCGAACGCTGATCGTCTCGGCTGTCTTGAGCATCCTTGGCATGGTTGCGGCATCCCAAGCACAAGACATTGGCGATGTTCAACAGGGGCGTCAGCTCGCGCTCGATGTTTGCGCCTCGTGTCACGCCGTGCGCGCCGGCCAAACCCAATCTCCTCTCGCCACGGCCCCCAGCTTCGAGGAGATCACCCACATGCCAGGGATGACCGCAGCGGCCCTCGCGGTCTGGTTCACGGCCCAATCACATC
>DATDMO010000214.1:0-14953 GCA_036518755.1 Candidatus Acidiferrales bacterium
TCCGCACTGGCTTCAGCGTTGTTCGAAACTTGTTTCATCGAAACCGTCAATTCTTCGACGGCGGACGACGTGTTGGTGATTTCCTGGTCCTGCTGGGTGGCGCCAGCGGTCATATCGTCCGTGGCATCGAGGATCTGGTTCGCGCTAGCGCTGACGTCGATGGCGGCTTTGCGGACGCGCTCGAGAACTTTGGTGAAATTGTCGAGCATGAAGTTGACGGAGTCGACGACGTTGCCCAGAGCGTCGTTGGTCACCTTGCCGCGGATAGTAAGGTCGCCGCGAGCGACTTGATTGATGGTATTGAGCAAATCTGTGATGCTGCGCTGGAGCGAGTCCTGGGCTTGCTGGTTGGTGGCTGCGTGCGCCACTTTGGCGGCAGTGCGGTTGAAATTGTCCACGATTAATCCGAATTCGTCGTTGCTGGTAAACTCAGCCCGGGCCCTGCTGTCACCCGCCGCGAGTCTTTCGGAGAATTTTGCGAGTTCGCCAACCGGCTTAATCACGCGCTTGCTCAGCACAAAGGCGAAGGACAGCGCTGCAAGCAGCGCCAGACCGAGCGCCCCCAGCAAAGCTCCGCTAGCGGCTCCGGTAAGGGAAGACGCGTCAAGCAAAGCTACGCCCCCGGATTCTTTCCCGGCGTGATAGCCGAGCGCGAGTACGCCAAAGAGGGCGACTCCGGCCCACAGCACGAGAAACCAAAGCGTCGAACTCAAACGAGCTTTCATGACTGCCTCCCAAGACTTTTCAAATTACGGGAACCGGAAAAACCTCCGTCAAACGGCGGAGATCGACTACCAATGCCAGGCGATCCTCATGCCGCAACATCCCGCGGCAGTGCGGCACTTCAGCCGGAGCCTGATCGAGCAGAGAATCCTCAGTTGCTGAATACGTTCCGATCACCTCATCTGCCGCAATGCCGACACGCAAGTCCTCGCGAAGTGCATCACCACTGAGCGCTGCAACAACCACATGTCTGGGCAGCAATCCCGGTCGACGACCCTCGGTGAAGGCGATATCCATCAACGGCACGATCGTGCCGCGAAGATTGAAGATGCCCATCAGAAACGCCGGCGCGAGCGGGATGCGGGTCACGATCGGCCAGTCCACAACCTCCTCAACCTCGAGCACCGAAAGGCAAAATCGCTCGCGACCAGCGCGGAAAACGCAGTATTGCCTTTCCTGACGCCGCTCCTCCTGGGCTGATTCGCCCTCCAGAAAAGCGCCCGGCTCAAGGCCGGGTGCCGCCACCACGTTTTCCGGCTCACTCGGCATCAAGCGAACCTCTTCACCGTGCTGATCAACTCGTCCGGAGTGAAGGGTTTTGCCACAAACCCATTGGCGCCTTGTTGCTCGCCCCAATAGCGGTCGCTTGGCGCCGTCTTTGACGTGACGAGAATGACGGGAATTCTCGAATACGGCTCCTGGTTCTTCAAATCACGACAGGCCTGAAAACCATTCCGCTGCGGCATCACCACATCGAGCAGGATCAGGTTGGGACGCTCTTCCTCGATGGTCTCTTCGATCCGCGTAGGATCGGAAATTCCAACCGAGTGAAATCCCGCCTGCTGTAGAACAGATTGCAATAATCGGATTTCGGCTTGCGAATCATCAACCACTAGAACTTTCTTAATCACGCCGCACCTCCAGAGTTGGTTCCCCAAGAGAAGGATTGCAAGTCCACGGCCACCTTTCGAACAGGAATCGCTGCAGGGTTGCTCTTGCTAAACGTCCTGATTGCAGCCGTTTAGATACGCCAAGCAACAAGTCACGGCATGGCCACAAACCCGCTGGCAGTCGTTTCAGTCTCAGCCTGAGATTCTTTCTCATCGCTCCGCATCTCGCTAGCCAGCGATGAGAATCGCTGCATGATTTCAGTGAGCCGCAATCCCATAGCTTGAATCGCACGGATTTGCTCGCGGCTTTCTCCGGAGTTCTGGCCCGGCTCGAGGAGCAAGAGATCGGCGTTGCCCAGAACGGATGTTAGGGCGTTATTTACGCTCGGCCGCATCTCAAGCATGTAACGGCCGAGGATTGCGTGCCGCTGGCAAGCCTGGGAGTGGAGTTCAGCACGTTGCGCACGATTGCTTGCTTCGACGCGCCGCAGCGCTTCAATCGAAACGAGAATCAGCGTTTCTGCCCATCTATCACGCTGAGGCACGATGAGTAAGTGAGGGTGTCGCGCTTGTATGTCTGAGCCATTGTCGCCGGCGTCCGAAACGTGTACTACAGCAGTACAGCGCGAAGTGCCGACTGCAGAAATGATCGAATGCAGCTTCCCCATCTGAACAGGGCCGACAATTACCAAATCGCAAGCGAAGAGGCCAGTGGAATGGCAGACGTCACTCGTGGCGAGGGTGATTTCAGGCACGTGCCGCTCCGACTGCCAGCGGGCCGCCACGGTACGTGCGAAATCGGTGTCGTCCGAAATAATCAGGACGCTCGGCTGACTCAAAGTGGACCTACCCTTCCATCGCTTACGACCGGAGTTTTTCGGCTTCTTCGATGAACGAGAGTAGACGCTTTGTGCTGATCCCAAGGTTTACAGCAGCCTCGGTATTTTTCGCACGCTTCGCCTGCTCGACGCGACCTTGAAAATAGGAAACTTCGGCTTGCGCGAGAACGAGCGCCGCAGCCAGGGCGCCTTCATCACCTGACCTCTTCCTTCGATCGGAAGCCAGCGCGAGCAATGCCCTCGCGACGACGGCCCGACGCAGGTCCTCAGCTTCTTGCCCGCCTTCGTTAACAAAGGCCGTTACTTCCCAAGACGAGAGGAGCACTTTTGTATCTTGCAACACAACAGTCGACATGGACCGGCCGCGCGACGGGGGTGCGGCAATCAATTGTTCCCAAATTGCTTCGAGGCATTTCCCTGGGTCAACCACGCCGGCCGGAGCAGTGGGTGTCTTTGGCGAGATTCCTACAGCATCGTGCTTCGGCACCGAAGCAGTTGCTGCTATTGACGAGGATAATTCTGGCCGCGCCTGTTTTAGTTTGGGCTCAGGCCGATTCTCCAACGCAATCTCTTTCGGTGCGGATTTAGACAACGAGGGGATCCCCCGTGCTTCATTCGAATTGACTGCACCAAGGATCTCCTTTCCGCCCGAAGAGGCAACCGATAGATCTGGGTTGGTCGTCGAATCTCTGATCCCGAGCGCGTCTTCGAGGTCGGCGCGGAGCGCCAGAAGCTGCTCGAATGCTCGGCGGACCGAGCTCTCGGTGTAGTCTTTCTGGAAGGGCTGGCGCCAATTTTCACAAAAGTGCCGGAGTTTAGAGGTGGTCTCCGCCGCTGAGAAACCCGCGCTGCGACAATCCACCGTCTTCATGCCTTTAGCTTCAAGAGAATCGATCGCTTGACGCATGGCGGCCAAATCAGCGTGCAATATTCGAATGAAACCGCGCCGAACCAAAAAATTGAAGCGGCAAAAAGCGACGAGCGCAGCTGGGTCGTAGAATAGATGCCCAGCCGACTCCTTCAACATCCGTCCTTGTTCGACGAGACCTTCCTCCAGCATATCGCTCAGGCTGCTGCAATTCCTTATCTTCTCGAGGATCTGCTCCAGGGGTTCGCACCACTCAAGAGGTATGACATCGGACTCGCCGAGAACCGGCTGTAAAAGTCGGGCTACATCCCTGAGCGTGACCTCTTTGTGGACAAGGTCAGGGGAAGCACAAAGTACAAAGTACTGCACGAGCAACAAGTCGATCTTATCGCGGTCCGTATCAGACTTGTTCGCCTTTCGTAGCTGCCGGTGAATCAGGGCGCGAAGACTTTCCTCACTCGCATTGAGAATTTCAGATGGGATCTGCCGCATCTGGTAGGCCAATACCTTCTCATCCACTGCGTCCAGCCATTTCAGATCGGAATCGAAGACGCTGCGTGTGGGCCTGGCAGGCGGCAATTCACCAGGCGGATACGGCAGCGGCGAAAGATCGAAGTGTGACGCGAACGCGGCGTACAGTGGGTAAACGAGTCGCGCTTCCTTCCACCGCGATGCCAAATCCGTTGGACCGTTCGCGAGCTGTTGAGTGCCACCGGCGATATTCATCGTATTGGTAGAGGTCTTGAGAGTCATGGCTTGACGATCCAATTTCCCACGTCACCCACGAACCGTGCCGCTACAGCTTTCCGGCCCCCGTGGTAGCGAACCGCGACTACGGTGGCTTGGGCATCGAACGAGCCGTCAGAATTCACAAGCCGCACTCGATCCTCGAATTCCAGAGGCAGCGCGGAGCTGAAGAGGACCTCCCGTGCGGTACCGAACTCGACTACTGTCTGTTCCTGCAATCGACGGGGCTCGGCGGCAACAGTCGATACGCGGACAGCGATTCGTACAGGAGCGGCGTGAGGAAAAAGATGGGCTAGCTTCTCCACGCACGTTTGTCCTTCCAAAGAGGTTGCTTCCGCCTTGATAGGCACGTGCTCGCTTCCTTTCGGCCCCCCTCCGGTGCCGCGATCAGAGGCGAGAATGAAGGGACAGGCAATACCCTTTCCAAGTTAACAGCACGAGCGCGGCCAAAGAATCCGACTGCCCCAGCGCCGTAAGCCACTATAATCCAAGCACTTCGAGACGCGGGCGGATGCCAATTTTTTCGGAACTGTCTCACACTGACACAGAAGGTCTCATCGGCAGAGTTCGAGAATTTCTGAGAGATATCGTAGCGCTTGGATAATCGCTATCGTGAGGAGCCTGCAGGGCCAGCTAGTTGCTTTGGTCCCGGTCGTAGTGGGATGTTGTAACGCTTTAGTTTGCGATAGAGGGTGGCGCGGCTAATCCCCAGCATTTTCCCCGCAACATTCTTATCACCTCCCGCCTGTTCGAAAACCCGGACGATGGTAATCCGCTCAAGATCGGCGAGGGCCGTAGTGGAAAGGCCCAGGCCATCTTCACCCGCTGGCCGGGCATCTTGCGGCCCACGAATCGCAGGGGGAAGGTCTTCGACATCAATGGTGCGATGATTGCCAAGGGCAATGGCGCGGGCGATGCAGTTCTCGAGTTCACGAACGTTCCCGGGCCACTCATATTGCAGAAAGCATTTCATAGCCGGCGGCGTGACTTGAACATTTTCTCCCGGTGCATAACGGTCTAGAAACGAATGTACGAGCTGAGGAATATCGGAACGCCGCTCGCGCAGGCTTGGAAGATGAACAGTCACGACATTCAGGCGGAAGTACAGGTCCTTCCGAAAGGTACCTGAACGATAGGCCGCCTCAAGATCGCGGTTCGTAGCAGCGATCACCCGCACATCCACAGCCTTCTTTTCATTGCTTCCTACGGGCCTCACTTCCTTCTCCTGCAAAACGCGCAACAGCTTTGCTTGCATTTCCAGCGGCAGTTCGCCGATTTCGTCCAGGAAGATCGTGCCACCATTCGCTGATTCGAAGAGTCCGGCTTTGGACTTCAGGGCCCCGGTGAACGCGCCTTTTTCGTGACCAAAGAGCTCGCTTTCCATCAGCGTCGGCACGAGCGCGCCACAGTCCACGGCGATGAATGGCATCGGCGCCAAAGGACCTCGAAAGTGGATGGCCCGGGCTACAAGCTCCTTGCCCGTGCCACTTTCTCCGGTGATTAGGACAGGCGTGCGGATGTCTTTCAGACGCGACACCATTCGGAGCACGTCCTGGATCTTCGCGGATGAGCCGACGATTCCATCGAGTTGAGTTTCCGCTGTTACGCGCTCCCTCAGAAACTGATTTTCGGTGACCAAGCGAACCTTCTCAGCCATGCGCTGCAGAAGTTGGCGCAGTCGCTCAACCCGAAAAGGCTTTTCGATGTAGTCATAGGCGCCTTGCCGCATGGCCTCGACGGCGGTTTCAATCGAGCCGTGTCCTGTCATGATGGCTACTTCGCTGCGGGGTAGGAGTTCCTTGACCTTTCGCAGCAAGTCTGTACCGGAAAGGTTCGGCAGTTTCAGATCTGTGACGACAATATCGGGCGCGGCAGCTTCCAGTAAGCCCAGCGCTGCCTCGGCTGTTTCCGCTTCAACGCAGACGAAATTCAAGCCTTGCCCGACCGTCATACAAAGGCGTCGAATGCTCTGCTCGTCATCCACAATCAGAAAACTAAGCCGAGAATCATGTTTCACGGTTTGCCTATCGTCTTCTCGACAACTGCCAAGAGATCGTGCACACGGAAAGGCTTCTCGACGCAAGGGGTACGCGTCTGGGCTAGAAGTGCGATGGTTTCCGCGCTCGCGGTGTCACCGGTAATGAATATCACGCGTGCAGCCAGTTTAGGGCGATGACGCAGCAGCCAATCGCGCAAGTCCGCTCCGCTAATTCCTCCCGGTGTCCGAAAATCCGAGATCACACCCGAAAAGTCCTTCGACGCCAGCAATTGCAATCCTTCGACCGCTGATGGAGAAGACACCACGTCATATCCCCGGCGCTCCAGAGCCGTGCACAGAAATGAGGCAACCGAGGGCTCGTCCTCAATCACCAGTATCCTTAGAGGATCCGCGGATGGGGTCGCCGACGGCAACGTCATCGTGCACTCTCGCCTGCCGGTGTCTCTGAATCGGGCGCCGCAACGGGCAGTCGCACCAAAAATGTGCAGCCTTTGCCATCAGAGTTGTTCCGGGCGAGAATTTCCCCCTGATGAGCGCGGATTATTCCATAGCAGATACTCAGCCCTAAACCTGTGCCCTTGCCAACTTCCTTGGTGGTGAAAAAAGGATCAAAGATCCGTTCGGGATGCAGGATGCCGGGGCCATTGTCCCGAAATGAGATCTCGATCTGACCATCCTGAAACATCGTCGAGATCGACATACGGCCCGGACGTCGAACCTCCTGGATCGCATCATAGGCGTTGTTCAGAATATTGAGAAAGACCTGCTGAAGCTGGTGCGGATCTCCGATGGTGAGCGGCAGGTCGGCGTCGTAGTGTTCGGCTATCTCCACTCCGTGATTCGAAAAATCGTACGAACGGAGTTTCAATGTTTGCTGTATCAGAGAATTCAGGCGCACCGGTTCTCGCTGCGCCGGCATTTGCCGAGCAAAGCTTAACAAGTTCTGCACGATCACCCGCGTCCGCTGAGCCTCCTGCAAGATCACTAGAAGTTCATCTTTCGCCTCGCTCGGAACCACTGGGTTCTCCAGTAATAGGTCGGTGAAACCCACGATGGCTGCCAGCGGATTGTTCACCTCATGCGCAACTCCAGAGACAAGTTGGCCTAGTGCCGCCATTTTTTCGGTGTGCATCAGCTTAGCCTGAAGACTGGCGGAGTCAGTGATATCGGTCATCACGACGACAATACTATTGATATGGCCTTGCTCGTCTCGCATGGGACTGAGGCTTATCGAAAAGTGGCCAGATGTGCCATTCCCGCGAAGAAGCGGTATCTCCAGATTGTCGATTGCAACTCCCTGAAGCGTCCGGTCAAGCGTCTCGGAGAGAGCTCGGCGCCGTCCCGAAGGCACCATATTCACAAGCGGATGACCCAAGAGATCGGCCTCGCGGTAACCCGATTCAAAGCAGCGCCGGTTTGCATAACTCACCAAGCCAGCCGTATCCAGAACCATGATCATGCTCTGGGTGTTGTTGAGAATGTTCCGATTGAAATCGCGCTCACGACGGTAGCGACGCTCTGCCTCGCGCCGGTCTGTGATGTCTTTTAAGACGTGGACCGTGCGGAGTTCGTCCTCGTCACCGGAATGAATTCGCGAAGTGGAAACCAGGAAAGTTCGGCCGGCGGTGGAGTGGATGAAATCTTCTTGCGCTACTTCGGCATTGCGGCAAAAAGGGCATTTCCCCGGCTGCTCCGGCGTGGCCAAGAGGCGTAGCTTGCCAATATCCATTCCCACTGCTTGTGTTGGCGGGACCCTGAGCAAGTCCGCAAGAGCGCGGTTTAGGCGCAGCACACACCCTGCGCGGTCATGCACCACAATGAAATCCGAAATCGCATCGACGTCCTCGACCCACTGCTTTCGCGAGTGCTCAATTCGCGAAAAAAGACGTACGTTTTCCAACGCTACTGACGCGTGTCCCGCCAGTGCCTCAAGGAGCTGTCTTTCAACGTCGGATAATTCACGGCCGACATCCACCAGGCAAAGGATGCCCAACGGGGCGCCCTCGCTTTCGGTCAAGCGAGCCAACACCAGATGACTCCATCCTAGTGTTTCGGCCAACTCGCGGCCCAAAAGACTCGCTGCGGTTCCCGAGCGCAAAGCGGCCCCTGACCCGGTCGCGTTCCGCCCCAAAGCGGTCGCAAGTCGCCCTTGAATCGCAAGTTCCCAGTGATGACCGCGTCCGCTGAAACCGGCGATCTCCCAGTCAGACAACCGCCTCAGCGCCAAGATTACGGCGCGGGCTCCCGTCATTTCAGCAGTGCGTGCGGTGAGTCGGCGCGCAAACTCGGACGTGCCGAGTGACGGGTTGAGTTCCAGCGTTGTGGCGGAAAACTGCGCCAGCAGGCTCTCGAAGGAGCCATCGAGATGAAATGGAACCTCTGGAATACGCTTTAGCGCACGCATGGAGGTCGGGGCTTGCGCGCTTCGCCTACGCAGAAGAACGTTACGACCGCATCTCATTTTGAGTCAAGGAATCCGAACCCTAGCCGTGCTGTAGGGGTAACGCGAACTCTGTCGCAATCTGAGAGGGCGAAATGCCTTTGACCATGCAAATGAGACATTTGAACCACGGGAACTTTCGACTCATCGCAACGCCCCTCGAGTTAAACAGTTCCATATCATCGAGTTACCGCGGCGCAGCGAATTGTTCATAACCGCCCTCGATCTGCCTGTCTATGGCATCGCCCGTGCATTTTCGGGTGCGGGGGTCTTTCTCTCTGGGGAGGAGCAGGTCATGAAATACACGCTGACATTCGCAACATTAGGACTCGCACTCTTATTGGCAGGCTCGGCAGTTCTGCCTCCCAAGGTGTTCGCGCAAGATGATGCTTCCACGGATTCTGCTAAACGGAAGGTCCGGAGCAAGGTAGTGCCGGAGTACCCGCAATTAGCAAAGCAGATGAACGTTACTGGCAAGGTAAAGATTGAGGCCACTATCGCCGCTGACGGACATGTGGTGAACACACGAGTTGTTGGCGGCAGCCCGTTGCTTGTAAACGCCGCGCTCGATGCCATCAAGCGGTGGCGTTTCGAACCGGCGCCGAAAGACACCACTGAAGTGGTGGAGTTTACGTTTGGCGGTCAACAGTAGCATCTCGGGAACGCACTTCGTTGGCGGGGAGCGGAGGCTGGGAAAAATGACGATAGGGAAGAGGCTTTATTGGGGGTTCGGGGCGGTTCTGGCGATCATGGCGTTTCTGCTCGTGATCAACATCCTAACGGTTATGCGGCAGTACGCCACACGTGACGCCGTGAAGAGCACTCTGGCGGACGTGGAATCGATTGAGAGCGTCCGCTATAAAATGATCGAAAATCGCTTGTCCCTCGGCAACTATCTTCTCAGTGGCGATCTCCGCGATGAAGACAAAACCAATAAGGGCATAAGCGAGCTTCAGAATCTGTTGAGCGACGGCGAGGCCAAGGCGAATGATGCGGGGCTTCGCGCCTCTCTGGTGCAAGTACAAAGCAACGAGCGAGATTGGGCGGACAACTTCGCCAAGCAAATGATCGCGAAACGGCACCAAGTAGATTCTGGAGACGCTACCGTTTCTGACCTTCAGATCTTTTACCTCCAGCACGATCCGACGGCATGGATTAACAAGTCCACCGTGGTTCTCGATCAGGCCAATGATGCTGTGCGAAAGGCTTACGACCGTTCGAATGCATCCTCCGCGACGGCCCTTCTCGTAAGCACGATCATAACTACCGCCGGCACCTTGATTGCCGTCGTGCTGGGCGGATTAATCGCCTTCTACACCGCGAAATCAATCAAGGATCCGTTGTACCACCTGATCGAGGTAGCACAGCGAATCAGCAATACCGGCGATCTGGACCAGACGATCGATATCCATCGCAGCGACGAACTAGGCGCGCTCGCCGAGAACTTCAACCAAATGGTCGTTCATCTTAAAGGAATGGCCTCCGTTTCCGCGGCAATCGCCGAGGGCGAGTTATCCGTGGCCGTGCAACCCCGTTCGCATCAGGACACCATGGCCAAAGCCTTCGCCCAAATGACGCACGGTCTGCGCCAGATGGTCCGTCAAGTGCGCGACAGCGCTTCCCAGGTGGCCAGCGGCGCAGGACAAATGGCCAGCGCCTCTGATGAGTCAGCCAAGGTCAGCGTGCAAGCTGCCTCCGCGATCGACGAAGTCACCAGCACGATGCACGAGATGAGCGTCAACGTGCAAAACGTAGTCAAAAATACCCAGGTTCAAGCCTCCAGCGTTGCCGAGACCTCTGCCTCGATCGACCAGATGGTCACCTCAATTCAACGCGTCGCCGATACCGCCAAGCTCCTCGTCGATATCTCTCATCGCTCACGCGAGGAAGCCCGCAGCGGCATGGTTACGATGGACAAAGCCACCGAGGGGCTCAATCGCACCAGCCAGGCCATTCAATCTTCTTCCGAGATCATCGACGTGCTCGGACGCCGCGCCGACGATATCGGCAAGATCATCGAGGTTATCGACGACCTCGCCGAACAAACCAACCTCCTTGCGCTCAATGCGGCGATTGAAGCTGCGCGGGCCGGCGAGCACGGTCTCGGCTTTGCCGTCGTCGCGGAGGAAGTTCGCAAACTCGCGGAAAAATCCACTCAGTCAACCAAAGAGATATCCGACCTCATTGAGGGAATTCAGAAGGAAGCCCGTGAAGCCGTCGAAAACATGGAAAAGAGCACCGCGATGGTCCAGGAAGGCTTGGTTCTTAATAAGGATCTTAGCGTCGCACTCGACAAGATTTCAGATGTCGTGTCTGAGGTTTACAAATTCTCGCAAGAGATCGGCGCGGCTACCACGGAACAGTCGAGCGGTTCTGCGCAAATCGCGAAGGCCACCAATCGGCTGACCGAAATCACGCAGGAGATCAATTCCTCGGTTGAAGAGCAAGCCTCGGGCGCCCAAGCCGTCGTGCGCTCGATGGAACGAATGCGAGAGCTGGTTCAGCAGTCCTCCTCCAGTTCAACAGAACTGGCCGCCACCGCCGAACAAATGTCCAAACTTTCGCGCGCCCTGCTGGATTCAATGGATCGCTTCGCCACCGAAGGAACGCATGCGGACCACAAGCGCCCTGCGGCGCGTCGTCACCCCGAGCCTGTAGAACGGCATGCGCCGGCGGAATACGCCGAAATGGCCCGATCCTGATCAGGCGCACAATCTCCATGGACAAAGAACTCCAAGTAGTCGGCTTTCGGATCGGTCGCGAAACATTCGGCTTGCCGATTTCAATCGTCCGCGAGATCGTTCGCGTGCCGGAAATCACCTCGGTACCGAACGCGCCTGACTACATCGAGGGAGTCATCAATCTTCGCGGCCGCATCATCCCCATCGTCGACTTGCGAAAACGTTTCGGCGATAAATCATTCGAGCCAAACAAGAAGAACCGCATCGTTGTTGTCGAACTGGAGACTCGCGCCATCGGCTTAATCGTGAATTCTGCATCGGAGGTTCTCCGGATTCCTCCTTCCGAAATCGAAGAACCTCACAATGTCTTCAGGGAAGGTGAAGTCAGTTACATCACGGGAGTTGGAAAGCTGAACGGTCGCCTCGTCATTCTTTTGGATTTGAGCCGAATCTTGCAACCCGGTGAACTCGAGAATCTCGAGGAAATAAGCGAATCCACTCCGGCGGTTCCAGTTGGCAGTGGGCGGCGAGGATACTGAGCAGCCCAGGGATGAACTCCCAGAGGGACGAATGTCCACCACACTTACCAGTCCGGTCCCATTGACCGACGCCGAGCTAAAACTATTGCAGACTCTCGTATATCAAGAGTGCGGCATGTATTTCGATGAGCGCCGCACACACTTCCTGCGTGACCGTCTGCAGCGTCGCTTAAAGGCGTGCCAGATCGACTCGTTTTATAGTTATTACCGGCTCCTTACCAGCAGGGAGGGCAAGCAAGAGCTCTCGGCCCTGCTTGAAAATCTCACCGTAAATGAAACCAGCTTCTTCCGTATCCGCCCTCAACTGGAACTGTTTCAAAAAGTGATTCTCGAACAGATCTTGCACAGAAAACAGGAACGCCGTGATTGGTCGATTCGCGTCTGGAGCGCAGGCTGCTCAACCGGTCAGGAACCGTATAGTTTGGCCATTCTCATCTGCGATGCGCTTGCGTACTACTACCTTCGCAATCCTTTGCCTTTTGATATGCCGACTCCCAAGCCGCTGATCCCTCCTCCCTGGAAGATCGAAATCGTGGCTTCGGATATCAATTACTCGGCATTGCTTGCCGCCCAGCAGGGTATCTACACGGAACCTCACATGGAAGCGGTGGACTATACCTGCCGCCTGCGCTATTTCGATAAGGTTGGTGATAAGTACGCGATCAAGCCGGCCCTGAAGAATCTAGTCCAGTTTGATTTTCACAACCTAAAGACCGAATACCTGCCGAAACACAACGATGTGATCTTCTGCCGCAACGTAATGATCTATTTCGATGAGGCCGAGCAGAAGCGCCTGATCGATAAATTCCATAGCTGCCTTAACCCGGAAGGCTATCTCTTCGTCGGTCATGCCGAAAGTCTCTTCGGCCTAACCACAAAATTTCACATGATCCATCAGAACAACGCCACCGTATATCAAAAGATCGAGGCAGCCCAGTGACTTTCCCTTCCGACGAGCAATCCTCGGAACTGCGCGATCTCTTTTTTGAGAGCGCGGAGGAGATCCTTCAAGGCATGAACGACGCGGGTCTGGCCCTCGAAGAGCGGCCTGGCGACGCCGAGCAGCTTCGCCACGTTCGTCGCGCGGTGCACACGCTCAAGGGTGACTCCGCTGCCTGCGGCTATCGTCAGCTGAGCGACCTCGCGCATGATTTGGAAGATGTGCTGACCCCGGAATTGGCGCAGCAAAATGCCGGTCTAACGGCCGAAGTCATCCTCACGGCCGCTGACACATTTCACGAAATGCTGGCGGCCTATCGGAACAACCTGCAGCCACCTGCGGGGGGCGCCCTCCGCGAACATATTCGGAAACTCCTGAACAAGCCCGAAGCGGAAACACAAGATCCTTCGTTCGAGGCGAAGTTTGAATGGACGGAATATGAGCGCCTCATGATCGCGGAAGCCTTCGGGCGAAGCGAGACCGTCTATAACATCGCCCTTCAGCTCGATGCCGAAGCGCTTCTCCCTGCGGCGGCGCTGGAACTCGTCAGGAAGGGGCTTGAGGGCGCGGGCAGAATACTCGCCTTCCGCCCCGATATGAGCGCGCCCATAGATGAGCTCCATTTGATTCAGGCCGCTTTGTCGAGCATGAAATCGCCGGATTGGATTCGGCAGCGCTGCCATATTCCATCCATCGTGAAAAAAATATCCATTGACGCGGTGCCGGCGCCTCAGTCATCTCCCCGGGATCTCCTCCAAATACTGATCGAGTCGGAAGCAGCCGCGATTTCTGCTGGTGTGAAATCCGCGTTTGCCGACGATGTAATGGAGGACGATGAAGAAGGCCGGGAGGTCAAAGCGTCGGCGAATCTTGCGCGTGCGGCGGAAGGCACACTCCGTGTGGAGGCTGGTCGCATCGACACCGTAATGAATCTCGTGGGTGAGTTGATTATCGGCAAATCCATGTTGCAGCGGGCCATCTCCGAATTGGAACGCCGCCACGAAAAGGATCCTTTGCGCGGAAAGCTGGCGGACGCGCTTGGATTTCAGTCTCGCGTGCTCAGTGAATTACAAAAATCAGTGATGAAAATTCGCATGGTCCCCGTCGAACAACTCTTCCGCCGCTTCCCCCGGATCGTCCGCGACGTCGCCCGGTCCCGCGGAAAGGACATCGACCTCGAAATTACGGGAGAACACACCGATTTGGATAAGGGCATTCTGGATGCTCTGGCCGATCCCTTGGCGCACCTTGTTCGCAACGCGGCGGACCACGGCATCGAGACGGCCACACAGCGCCAGGCGGCAGGCAAGCCGCCACGCGGAACGATTCGGCTGAATGCCTACCATGATGGCGACCAGGTTGTCATCGAGATCTCCGACGACGGCCGCGGGCTTGACCGCGAAAAAATCATCCGGCGAGCAATCGAACGCGGGATCATTTCATCGGAAGCAGCTCCCCAGCTAAACGAATCCGAATCGCTTCAACTTATTTTCTCGCCTGGACTGAGCACGGCGGACGAAGTCACCGAGATTTCTGGCCGCGGCGTCGGGCTCGACGTCATCAAATCAGCGCTCGAAACGCTTAAAGGCTCTGTCGAACTCCAAAGCAAATTCGGCGAAGGCACCACATTTCGCCTGATGGTGCCGCTCACGCTTGCGAGTATCCAGGCCCTTCTATTCCGGATTCATGGCCGGCTCTATGCCGTTCCGCTGGCCTCCGTCGCGGAAATCACCAGGATCACTGATGAAGATATCCACACCGTGGACGGTCATGAAGTCTTCCAACTGCGTCAACAGGTGTTGACCCTCGTGCGCTTGGACCGTCTCGTCGCGCGGAATGCCGAGGAAAGATCCAAACGCCTTTTCGTAATTGTGATCGGCACCGGCGGGCGTAGGTTCGGCCTTGCGGTCGATAGCCTCATGGGCGAGGAAGAGCTGGTCATCAAGGCCTTGGAAGATGATCTAGTGACCTCTCCGCTCGTGAGTGGCGCTTCCATTCTCGGAGATGGGACCGTCGTGCTCATCCTCAATGTTCCCGCCGTTGTCTCGCATCTTTCCCGCATCCCGGCTCTGGGGGCCACGGCATGAGCGAAAAAATTCGCGTACTTGTGGTGGACGATTCGGCGCTGATGCGCAAACTGATTCCCCAGACGCTTCTGAACGATTCGAAAATAGAAGTCGTCGGGACGGCGATGGACGGCTTGATTGGCCTGCGCAAGATCGAGGAACTGCGCCCTCACGTCGTTACTCTGGATCTCGAAATGCCGCGCATGGACGGCATCGAAATG